>JAAZPG010000282.1 GCA_012797375.1 Acidobacteriota bacterium | reverse complement strand
CGGACTTGGCCGCGGCCGCCGCAAGCCGGACAAACGGCGGGGCGCGTCCCCGCCCGGGCTTTCGACCCGCCGCAGGAGGGGCACAGCTCGGCCCGCTGGATCGTGATGTCCTTATCGACGCCGGCGGCCGCCTCCTCGAGGGTGATTTCGACCCCGAGACCCAGGTCCCGGCCGCAGGCGGCCCGGGGCCGCCTCGCCGTTCCGCCGAAGCCGAAGTTGAACCCGAAGAAATTTCCCAGGATGTCCTCGAATTCCTCGAAGATCGAACCCGAGAATCCCTCGAAGGCCGGGCCGCGCAGGCCGTCCGGACCGAAGCGGTCGTACGTCTCCCGTTTTTGAGGATCGCCCAGAACGCTGTACGCTTCAGCCGCCTTCTTGAACCGCTCCTCGCAGTCCTTGTCGCCGGGATTGCGGTCCGGGTGATATTTCATCGCCAGCTGACGGTAGCATTTCTTGATTTCCTCGGAGCTGGCCGTCCGGGAAACGCCGAGGACCTCGTAATAGTCTTCGTTTGCCATGGACGTTCGTCTCAGTGCGCCTTTTTCTTTTCCCGCTCGATAATGTTTTCGACTTGCTGCGGGCTCAGACCCGAAGAGGGGTGGACGGAAACTTTTTGCTCCCGGCCGGAAAGGACATCCCGGGCCGAGACCCTGACCATGCCGTCGGCGTCGATCTCGAACGTCACGTCGATGCGGGGAACCCCGGCCGCCGCATCCATGATCCCGACAAGGTCGAACATCGCCAGGGACGTGTTTTCCAAGGCCCGGCTTCCCTCCCCTTGGAGCACGTGGATCCGAACCCGCCGCTGGTTGTCGTCGACCGTGGTGAAGGATTTCGTTTTCCGGCAGGGAATGGTCGTGTTTTTATCGATGATCTTCTCAAATTCCCCGTTCTCCGTCTCGATCCCCAGCGACAAGGACGTCACATCGAGGAGGAGGACGATGTCCTTCGCCCCGTTGCCCTCGAGAACGCCGGACTGAATGGCCGCGCCGAGAGCCACGCTTTCGTCGGGGTTGATCTGGGTGTTCGGATCCTTGCCGAAGAACTCGCCGACTTTTTTCCGGACCAGGGGCATCCGGCTCTGCCCCCCGACCAGGAGGATCTCGGCGACCTTGTTCGCCGTCAAACCGCTTTCGTGGAGCGCCTTGTCCATCAGCGGCAGGGTCCGCTCCACCAGGTCCCGGGTCCATTCCTCCAGGTTCGCCCGGGTGATCGCGGTTTGGAGATGCTTGGAGCCCGATGCGTCGGCGGCGATGAACGGCAGGTTGACTTCCGTGATCGCGGTGAAGGACAGGTCCCGCTTGGCCCGCTCGGCCGCTTCCTTCAGGCGTTGGAGATTGTAGGGATTAGATCCGAGGTCGATCCCGTGCTTGCTTAGAAAATCGGCCCGGAGGCGATCGATGATCCTCTGATCGAAATCATCGCCGCCGAGGAAGTTGTCCCCGGCGGTCGCCAAGACATGGAAAACGCCCCCGCTGATCTCGAGGAGGGTGATATCGAACGTCCCTCCGCCGAAATCGTAGACGGCGACCACGCCGTCGGGATTCCGGTTGAGCCCGTACGCCAGGCTGGCCGCGGTCGGCTCGTTGATCACCCGGAGGACGTCCAGACCGGCGATGCGGGCGGCATCCTTCGTCGCTTGACGTTGATGGTCGTCGAAATGGGCCGGGACCGTGATGACGCATTCCGTGACGGGCTCGCCGAAAAATGACTCGGCGCAGCGCTTCAGATAGACCAGGATGTGACTCGACGCTTCTTGGGGGGTGATCGTTCGGTCGCCCGCCCGGATCAAGACGTCGCCGTTGGGAGCCTCGCTCAAGCCGTACGTCAGCCGCGGCCGCGCCTCCTGGACGGCCGGGGAACTGTATTTGTTCCCGATGAGCCGCTTGATGGCGAAGATCGTCTTTTCGGGATTGGCCAGGGCCTGGCGGGCGGCCAGGTTCCCGACAAGGATCTCGCCGGCGGACGTGAAACAGACCATTGAAGGCGTGGTCGCCATGCCCTCCAGGTTGGGGATGACCTTGGGACCTTCGGGCGACAGGTGAGCCACGCAGGAAAACGTCGTTCCTAAGTCGATTCCGATGACACGGCTCATGTCAGTTTTTCTTAGGCATCAAAACTTTAACCAGGGCGGGGCGCAAGAGCCGGTCATTCAGCATGTATCCCTTCTGGAGCTCCTCCCCGATCATCGGCTCCTCGATCCCCTCGGCCTCCTCGGTCAGGAGGGCTTGGTGGACATTCGGATCGAACCGGCCGTCGGGGCGCTCGATGAGGGTCACGCCGCGCTTGCCGACCAGGTCGAGCATTTGCCGGCAGATCAGCTCGACGCCTTCTCGGAAGCCGTCGGAAGCGTCCCGGGCGTCCAGGGCCCTCTCGAGATTGTCGATGACTTGGAGAAACTCCTTTAAAATATCGGAAAGGGAGAAGAGGAAGAATTCGTCCTTTTCCCGCTCGAGCCGCTTGCGGAAGTTATCCGTGTCGGCCATGGCCCGCAGAGTCCGGTCCTTCCATTCCAAGGATTCCTTCCGGGCCGTTTCGACCTCCTCGCGGGCCGCGGCCGCCTCCCGGGTCCGTTGTTCGAGGTCCTTCTTCAGGGCTTCGATTTCCGCTTTCAAAGACTTGATTTTTTGATGATCCTTGTTGTTCTTGTGGTTCCGGTGCTCGGACGTCTTTTTCCGGCCCGCCGAGTCGGGCTCGACGGGAGGAGCGGGGATCGCGCCCTCGGGCGCGGCCGCTTCCGCCGAGGGAGCGGAAAGGACGTCCTTTTCGTCTTGGATTTTTCGATCTTCGTTAATCATAGGCATTTTTCCTAGGAACTCGCCCCGGATATGGTCCGGCTGATTTTTTGCGCGACGTTATCGACCAGGGGGATGATTTTATCATAGGGGATCCGCTTGGGGCCGATGATGCCGAGGGATCCCAAAACTTGGGTCCGGTCCCCGTAATGGGAGAGGACCAGGGCGCAGTCGGAGATCTCGGGCATGTTGGATTCCGATCCGATCAGGACCTTGACCCGGTCCAGGGCGATGAATTCCGAAAGGAGCTTGGCCAGGGAGGCCTTCTCCTCGATATTTTGAAACAGCATTTTTAACCGCGGGAGATCGGCTTTCTCGAATTTGCCGATGAGCCGGGACGCTCCCTGGACGATGATCGGATCCTCCATGTCATCCTGCTGGATCGAGGCTTTCAGGAGGCTCGTCAGGCGGGACAAGGCCCGCTCGAACTTGGACGTCGATTTGCCCAGCTCCTCAAGGACGCAATCCCGCACTTGCGACAGCGTCCGGCCGCTGAACGAGGCGTTGATATACTGGGAGGCCCGGTCGAGCTCCACCTGGTCGAAAGTCGTATCGGTCGGAACGATTTCGGTCAAGACCAGCTGAAAGGGCGTCATCAGGATGATCATCACCTTGCCCGCGGCGATCTGGATGAAGCGGATATGGCGGAAGTGGATGCGCGAGATCCGGGGTTGGATGACGAATCCCAGGCTGTCGGATTGATCGGCCAACACCCGGGAGGCCTGGTGGAGAAGGCCGGGGAGATCGCTCCCGCCGAGGGAAAGGTCTTCGGCGAACAGGTTGATCCGGTCGAAGGTCAGGGGGACGCCCGCCAGCAGGCTGTTGACGTAGAAGCGGAGCCCGCGGTCGGTCGGAATCCGCCCGGACGAGGCGTGGGGCTGCGAAAGGTAGCCCCTCTCCCCCAGGCGGACGAGGATATTGCGGATGGTCGCCGGGGAATCCGTCAGGACTTTCTTTTGGTGAATGGCGCCGGACGAGACGGGCAGGCCGGTTTTCAGGTACAACTCGACGGCCGCGGCCAGGACCAGCTGGTCTTTCTCCCGTAACTCCTGATTTTTCATCTTCGTCCTTGAAAATTTTATAAGAGGACGGCGAGCCTGTCAACGAATCAGCGGCGGCCCTCCTGGACAAACGCGCCCGCCGCTCCGGGGCCCAGGCGCCTCGACTCTTAATAAATCCTCAGTCCGGCGTAAGCCACGACCTCCCGGTCGTCGCCCGTGACCTCCCCCGAGTTCGCGTAGGCCACCAGCTCGGCCCGGGTCGCCCCGAGGGCGGCGGCCGCGACGACGACCGCGGCCGTGGGCAGGACGCCGCACATGCTGATGTCGTTGTCGAACACCGTTTCAACGAGACCCCGCGCGTCGAGGGCGAGAATCCGGTCGATGGCCAAGCCGTCCAACAGCTTCGCCCGGGCGGCGCTGATGTAATGGCTCATATCCGTGCTGGCCACCAGGAGGACGTCCTTCCCGCTTTCGCGAACGGCGGCGGCGATCGCTTCTCCGGCCTCCCGCAGCCGGGGGAAATCCGCCCGGGCGGAGACGTTGAGGGGGACGATCGCCGGCGATTTCCGCAGATGCTGGAGGAACGGGATCTGCACTTCCAGCGAATGCTCGGCGGCATGGGCGGCCGGATCGTCGACGACTGCCGGGCACTTCGCCCGGATCGCGGCCGCCAGCTCTTCATCCACCGGGACGGATCCCAGCGGGGTTTCCCAAGAGCCCTCGCTCATGATCGCGAAGGCCGGCCTCTGCGGCCGGTGGGCCGGAGCCAGGATAACGAACGTTCCGGGCATCTCGACGGAGGAATAGACGGCTCCGGCGACGGCGCCGGAATACACGTACCCGGCGTGGGGACAGACGACGGCCGCGGCCTTTACTTTTTTCCGGGCTGGATCGACGAGCGACCCGAGCATTCTCCGCAGCTCCGAGGCGCTTGCCGGGTAAAACGAACCGGCGACCGCGGCCGCGCGTTTCATGGCGCCCTCCCCTATTCTGAATTCATTCGCTGATCGTTTCCTCGCGGAAAACGAGGCCGCGGGACTTCAGCTCGGCCAAAATGGGGCCGTAGACGTCGGGCGTCACCGGAGTCAGCACGCCGGTTCGGTTCAGACGGCCCTTCAGGACGAGATCGGCCGCGGCCGCCGCCGGCAGGCCGACCGTCCGGGACATGGAGGTATCTCCTCCGGGGATCCCGTAATCGATGAGCGTCGAAACGGTCCGCTCGGCTGTTCCATCCGGGAAGGCGGCTCGAAATTCGTGCTGGAGCACGACCATGTCCCGTTCGCCCGGGGCATAGAGCATCTTGGCCAGCATCAGCTTTTCCAGAAGATCCAGGGGCGATCCGGATTTTCCGGGAAGCGGACCGTCCTCGAACAGTCCCAGCCAGGCCAACCGGTCCAGGAGCTTCGCCTCCGGATCGATTTTCCAGCGGGCGGCCAGCTCCCGGCGCAGGTCGGCGCCGTCCGGCAGGCCGGCTGTCCGTGCCAGGAACGGCCGCCGGGTCAGGCCGGTCCAATCCGATTCCTTGGCATCCAGAAGGCCCCAGTCGCCTATCTTCTTCAGCGTCTCGCACCATCCCGGCCACCGGAGCGTCCCCCGGAATATGTCCCGGGCCTCCGGGATGCCGTAGGTCTCCAAGTATGAAAGGGAATTCCGGTTGGGATATCCCTCAAACGCGGGCAAGCCGGGGATTTCGATCGTTTCGGCGTTCAAGAAAAGATCGGCCGCGGGAATGACGACCTCCCGGCCGTCCTTGAGATAGCGGGCCTCGTTTTTTCCGGCCAAAAGAACGCCCCTCGGACTCCAGGAAAACTTATAGCCGAAGGGATTCGTGTCGGCCTCGGGAGCCGGCAGGCCCCCGCAATAAGACCGGAAGCCCAGAACGCGCCCGCCCCGGCTCCGGATGCCGTCGATGCCCTTCATGGCTTCCATGTGGTCGATTCCCGGATCGAGGCCGACTTCATTGAGAAAAATGATCCCCGCCCGGCGGGCGTCCGCGTCCAGAGACCGCATGGCCTCGCTGACATAAGAGGTGGTGACCAAGTTCTTTTTTTCAGCCAGGCAGAGCCGGGCGACGACCGGGTGAAAGACGTAGGGCACAAGGCTGACGACGAGATCGGCCCCCTTGATTTCATTCCTCAAGGCGGCTTCGTCGTTCAGGTCGAGGACGACGGCCCGGCCGCGCTCATGCGTTCCGGTCAGGGCCCGGGCTTTTTCCGGCTCGATGTCAGCCACCGTAACCCGGACATCCGGTTTTTCCAGGAACGTGCGGACCAGCGGGCCGGCGACGAAGCCGGCCCCGATGACGAGCAAGTGTTTCATCGGTTTCTCTCTTTCCGTGAGGATGATTCCCTCACACGAACTCCTTCATGTATTGATAAGCCGGGGTGAATTCCCCGCGGAACAGGATGACCGCTTTCTTGATCGGATCGGGAAGCTCGCAAGCCTCGAACGTTCCCCGGAAATCCGCCCGGGCGATCGCCGGAATGAACGGCTTGAGGGTTTGGCTGAAGAAAACCGACGATTCCAAGGGAATCTCGGCCGGAAGATTGTAGACCGACATGATGACCGGTCCCCGGCCCTCGACGCCGTCGACGGCCGCGTCCTTGACCGGGTCATAGACGTACACGGGATTGTGGGGATCGGTGTCCTTGACCGTGCACTCGATTCCGCCCTCGATATCGCAGGAGATGTCGGCGATGACCCGCAGCTTCGGCCGGCCGGGGGCGGCATACAGCTCGCGAATGAATTTCTTGGAGACGAAATGCGGGTACTTGGGGGCCCAATAGATGCCGTTGACGAGAAGCTGTAAATGGGGCAGGAAGGATTCCAGGACCGGGACATATCCCTCCGGGCGGTCGTAATAATCTTGGAGATCGAACGGCCGGCCGGGATCCCGGGGACGGACGAGATGCTCCTCCCGGAAGACGATCTTGTAGAGGCGGTGGGCCGAGAAATTTCCGGCGGCGAGGAAAGCATCGAACTCTTCGGCCGGGATTTCCACTTCCGGCAGGATGTCGAAGACTTCTTGGGCGCCTTGGGAGACGTGGCCGTAGCCCGTGAAGCCGCAGATGAACGGAACGAGATGGGCCGGGAGGCCGTCCTTTCGAATCCCCTCCCCGATCTCGTTGATCGTTTCCTTCGCCTCGACCAGGCTCGCGTAATCGATCATGCGCCGGATCGGGCCGAAGGGATGGGGCAGGCCTTCGGCGTCGAGTCGGCGGGCCAGGGCCCAAAAGGATTCGATCATCCCGGCGGTGCCGGCCTGGCGGCCGAAAAAGACCAGCCGCCGGCCCTTCTCGTCGACGATCTTTTCATAATCGATCAGCGTGCTTTTCCTCTCGATCATGCGCCGGAGCATCGGCATGTTGGCCTTTTGCCCCTTGATTGTATGGGAGAAGAAGACGTAGACCTTGTCCTTCTCGAAAATCGAGTCGGGCATTTCCTTGATGCCGAGAATGACCGCGGCGGAAGAGAGATCCTCCTCCACCTTGGCCCCCTCGCGCTTGAAATCGTCGTCCACGAACACCCGGATCGGAGCGGGCTGGACGAGGAACTTCACGCCGTGATCTTTGACAAGTTCGCGGACATGGCTGGGGATGAGGGCGACTCGTTTCTCGAACGGGTTTCTGTCCTCTCGGCGGAGAGCGATGACGTTTTTCATTATACACCCTTAAATGATTGATTTGGTATGAGTTAAGATACATTATGGCATAATTTCACGACGCGGTCAAATCCGATTCTTCTTTTTCGACGAGGGAGCCGGTATAATGAGGGGCCCATGATTCGTTTTCACAACACCCTCAGCGGCCGGGAGGAGGAATTCCTGCCGCTCGTTCCGGGCGAAGTCCGCGTCTACACCTGTGGACCAACCGTCTACAACGTTCCCCACATCGGGAATTTCCGGGCGTACGTCTTTGAGGACCTGCTCCTCCGGTTTCTCCGTTTTTCCGGGTACAAAACCATCCAGGTCATGAACTTGACCGACGTGGACGACAAGACGATCCGGGATGCCCGAACGGCCGGTCTTTCCCTCCGGGAGTACACCGCCCCCTTCATCGAGTCGTTTTTCGCCGGCCTTAAGACGCTCCGGATCCACCCGGCCGATCATTATCCCCGGGCGACGGAGCACATTCCCGACATGGTCCGGATCATCAAGGGCCTGCTCGACAAGGGCGTCGCTTACCGGAAGGAGGGATCGATCTATTTCGACATCTCCAAGTTCCCCTCTTACGGGCGGCTCTCGGGGATCGACGTCGAGGCCCTCCGGACGACGTCCCGGATCGGCGCCCGGCTGGAAACGGACGAGTACGAAAAGGAAAGCGCCCGCGATTTCGCCTTGTGGAAAGCCCCCAAGGAGGGCGAGCCCTTCTGGGAGACGGAGATCGGGCCGGGCCGGCCGGGCTGGCACATCGAATGCTCGGCCATGAGCGCGGCCTTTCTCGGGCCGACCTTCGACATCCATTGCGGCGGCGTGGACAATATCTTCCCCCATCACGAGAATGAAATCGCCCAATCCGAGGCCTATTTCGAAAAGCCGTTCGTCCGGTACTGGCTCCACTGCCACCACCTCATCGTCGACGGGGAGAAGATGTCCAAGTCCAAGGGCAACGTTTACTCTCTCGATGACCTCGTCGAAACCCGGCGGGTGGATCCCTCCGTCCTCCGGATGTTCCTCATCTCCACCCATTACCGGAAAGTCCTGAATTTCACCTTCGAGGCGCTGGACCAAGCGGCCGCGGCCCTGAAGCGGATCACCGATTTCGTCTACGAGCTCGAGCATCGCGCCTTCCCGGACGCCGGCTCGGGCCTGGCCGGTCCCCTGATCGCCGAGGCGGACGCTGAATTCCGCGACGGATTGGGAGACGACCTCAATGTCTCGTCCGCCCTCACGGCCCTCTACGACCTGATCCGCAAGGCCAATTCCCTGATCCGGGAAGAAAAAATCGGGGCGGATGAGGCCCGGGCGCTCCGTTCCTTCGTCTCTCAAGTGGACGACGTGCTGGCCGTCCTCCCCGAACGGCGGGAAGAGGAGGTATCCGCGGCCGTCCGGGAGAAAATCGAAGCCCGCGAGCTGGCCCGCAAGGCCAAGAATTGGGCCGAGGCCGACCGCCTCCGCCGCGAGCTTCTCGAGGCCGGGATCGTTCTGGAAGACACGAAGGACGGAATCCGCTGGAAAATCGCTCCAAGGAAAGAATCGAGCTAGGCCGCCGCGGCGAGGAGGCGGCCGTCCTCTATCTCGCCGGCGGGCGCTTTCGGATCGTCGAGCGTGGATATCGCTACGGCCGGGGGGAAATCGACATCATCGCCCGCGACGGTCCGGCTCTCGTTTTCGTTGAAGTCAAGACCCGGACTGATCCCCGGCTCGGCTATCCCGAGGAAGCCGTGACCCCGGCCAAGCGCCGCCAAATCCGGAAAATCGCCCGGAGCTATCTCTACGAACACCCGGAAACGGCCGGCCTTCCCTGCCGCTTTGATGTTCTGGCGGTGGAATTCCAGGAGGATGGTCGACCGATCGTCCGCCATATCCGGGACGCTTTTTGACCCGGGCGCGCTCCGCGTCCCGCCGCCGCGGCCGTGAAACAGGGTCAGGCCTCTTTCTCCGTGAAAAAACCGTAAGGGAATCCTCATCCCGCCTCAATGAAACGGGTTTCGGCCTTGTCTTTCCCGTCGATCCCCCGCTCAGAAGCTGTAGCGGGCTCCGAAAAGGATGTTCCGGCCCGGCTCGTAGACGCCGTCGGGATCCGGCCGGCCGAAGTAGGCGGCATTGAGGGCGTTTTTCACGACGGCGAAAATTCCGACCGAACGGAAATCATAGCCGAGGCGGGCTTGAATGTAGTGATAGGCCGGGATGGCGATTTCAGCTCCCCCTGGACGATCCTTCGGCGCTTGGTATGAGCCCGAAACCTCGAGCGACAAGCCCCGCCAAAGGAATCGGCTTCCCACTTGAACGCGGAACGGCGGGATGTCGTTGACCGGATCCCCCGTCGCCCGGCTCCGGCCGTCCAGGGCGGCGCATTGGCCGAAGATCCTCCAGCCGGCGGCCGGACACCATTCGGCCTCGAGCTCGAACCCGGAGATCCGGGCGTCTTCCACGTTGAGATAGGAATAGACGCCGGGGGCGACGAGCAGGCGGTCGATCAGGTCGTCGATCCCGTAGAGAAAGCCGTACAGCCCGACAAAAAACCTCTTGCCGACATACCGGACGCCGACGTCCCCGTTGAGGCTCGTTTCCGGCAGGAGGTCCGGCTTGGCGATGATGACGCCGCGGCCGGTGATTCCCGAATAAAACAGCTCGCCGAGGCCGGGCGTGCGGTAGGCCCGGGACACGTTGGCGAAGATCGTCCACCGGTCCGTCAGCCGCATGGAGGCTCCGAAAAAGCCGGTGGCCGCATTCAGGTTCGAGGCGAGCTCGTCCGGTTTTCCGCCGGGCCGGGCGCTCTGCCTCACCGTGTCGAAGCGGAGCCCGGCGATCAAGTCGACGTTCCGGATCCCGGCATAATCAGCCGAAAGATAGAATCCGAGGTCGCGCCGGCGGCCGCCGGCATACGGCGTCTCCTCCAGGATTTTTTTGACGTTCCCCGACGCGTCATAAGAGGTCTCGTTGTTGATCGCCCCGGCGTTCGTCCGGCCGAAGAAATCGGCTCCGCCGGTCAGGCGGAAATCTCCGCCCAGCGGCTTGGTGAATGACAGCTGGGCGCCGTATTCGGTGCTCTCCGTCTTGGCGTAGGCTTTCTTGGAAATATAAGCGCCCGGCCCGCCGGCTCCGGTGATCGTGTCGGTCCGCGTTTCCAGGAAATTGGGGTTGGCGTAAGCCATGACGCTCAGCTCGCCGCCGCCGACGTTTTTCTCGATCCAGTGCAGTTGGGCGAGGTTCTGGTTTTCCCGGGGATACCACGTCGGCTTGGTGGGCGTGTTTTTCGCCGGCTTGCCGATGTCCGTCCCGCGTCCCAGGAGGAAGCTCAGGTCGACCCGGCGGGCCTCGGTCTCGTACGCCGCCCGGCCGAAAAATCCGGTTTGGCCGTACTGCGACTGGCCGACCTCGCCGTCCGGCGAGTCATACGTCCCGGCCTTGTTGTTCTGGCCGGAAAGGTAGAAGGAAAAAGGACCGCTTTTCCCGCTCAGGGCGAGCCCGTACTCGGCGTGGGCCCCGTTCGTGCCGTAGCCGGCGTGGACCGTTCCGTGGATTCCTTCCTCCCGGCCCGACTTGGTGAAGATATGGATGACGCCGCCGATCGCGTCCGATCCGTAGAAGATGGACGAGGGGCTGCGCAGGACCTCGACCCGGTCGATATCCTCGATGCTGACGAACGAGGCGCTCGGCCCCGTCCGCCGGTCGGAGGCGATCCGGGCGTTGTCGATCAGGATGAGGATGCGGTTGCGGGCCATGCCCCGGATCGTGGGAACCATCGAAAACCCGCCGGTGCCGAGGGGGGCGACGCCGATCGCCCGCTCCAGGGCGCCGGTCAAGTTGGCCGCCGGGGCGACCCCCAGGGAAACGGACGACAGCACCGTGGCCGCGGCCGGGATGCGGGCCGTCGGCTCGGGATAGCGCAGGGCCGTGACGACGACCTCCTCGTTCTGCTGAATCAGGGGGGCGAGAGTCAGCCGGACCGGCCGATCGAGCGATTTCGCCGGAAGGAGGAACAGTCCGTCGGAATAATCGGGATGGATGACTTCCAGGACGGTCCGACCGGATCTTTCCAGCTCCAGGGAGAACGAGCCGTCTTCGCCCGTCGTGGTTTTCAGGCCGCTTTCCCGCTGCAAGACGACCGCTCCGGACACCGGCTTTCCTCCGGTGCTCGCGACCGTGCCGTGGACGGCGACCACGTCCGCCCCGAAGACGGGCGCGATGAATATGAACGTCACGATGAGAACGATCATTCTTTTCATGATCTATCATTATGAATATTCGTCCCGTCATTTGCAAATCGACGGGAGCGCCGGGGGAAAGGGCGTTCAATCCCTCCGCAAGCGCCGGACAGCCGAGGCGTCCGGGCAATCGCGGAGAATCGACCGGATGGTTTTTCTCAAAACGGGATGGACGGCGCGGGGGGCGATCTCAGCCAGGGGAACGAGGACGAACCGGCGTTCGGCCAGGCGCGGATGCGGGATCTGCAAGCCGGCGGTCCGGACGTTTCGCTTTCCGGCCAGGAGAAGGTCGATGTCGATCGGCCGGGGGCCGTTCCTCCGGCCCGGTTTCCGGCCCATTCCGGCCTCGACGGCTTTCGCCGTCTTCAACAGCTGCTCCGGAGAAAGCCGCGTTTCGACCTTCAGCGCCTGGTTTAAAAACCACGGCTGGTTCCGCAGGCCGACCGGCTCGGTCCGGTAAATGGAGGAACGGCCGATGATCCGGACGCCTTCCTCGCGGAGGCCGCGGACGGCGGCCTCGAGGTTCGCGAACCGGTCGCCGGTGTTGCCGCCGAGGCCGAGATAATATCGCAAACCGCCCCCGCTCAGTTGTAGGCTTCCTGGATCTTCTTGTCCTCCCTCATCAGCCCGCCGGCCAACGCTTCCATCCCCGCGCTTTTCCAGAAAGAAAGCTTTTCATGAGCCTGGGCATACTTCAAGGGGATCGGATGCGTCCCGATGACGACCGGAATCTCGAATTTCATCTCGATCAGCTCCTTGAACCTCCGGATGTTCGGGCAGGGAGGATATCCGACGACGAGCCCAGTGGCCAAGTGGATGACCTCCGCTCCGTTTTTCTTCATTTCCTCCGGGACGTACTCCACGTTTCCCCCGGGGCAGTCGCCGCAATAGCTGTAGCCGACGATTTCCACGGCCTCGTTTTTCGGATAGCGGGCGAACGCGCCGACTCTTTCCCGAAGGGCCCGGAGGCATTTTCCTCCGCCGCACGTTTTATAGCGGCCGCAAATGATGATCCCGATTTTTGTCACGGAACTCCTCCTTTTAATAAACGAGGGCGTTTTCGACGAGTTCGAGGACCTGGACGACCCGCATGTCCAGCTTATAATGCTTGATCACATCGTTCAAGCCGTCCACGCAATTGTGGCAGATCGTGCAGACCAGCTTGGCCCCCGTCGCCTCGAGCTGGCGGGCTTTTATCGCGGCCGCCTCCATCCGGAGAGGACGGTACTCGGCCATCGAAAGCAGCCCTCCCCCGCCGGTGCAGCAGTAATTCTCCGTCCGGTTGGGCGTCATTTCGCGGAAATCGGCGCACACCCGCCGGAGCACGTCCCGCGGCTCCTCGGTCATGCCGCCCGACCGGGCGACGTTGCAGGAATCATGGAACGTCACCGGCAGGTCGTTTTTCGTCTTGTCCACCCGGATCCGCTTCTCCCGGAGGTAGCGCTGCAGCGTCCGGACGACGGACTCGGACGGGAGGTCCTGATCATATTGCGCCCAATTGTATCCCTCCCAACGGGTCGACCGGTAGCCGTGCCCGCATTCCGAGATGACGATGCGCCCGGCCCGAAGCCGGATCGCGGCCTCGTAGAGATTGCGGGCGAGGGCCCCGCCCAGCCTGTCGTCGCCGGAAAAAAGGCCGAAATTCGTCTGATCCCAGCCGGCGCTCGGCAAGGTCCACTTCTCTCCGGCCAGGTGAAAGATCTTGGCCGCCTGGGCGATCGACCGCGGATCGAACTTGATCTCCCGGGGATTGATCGTGTACATGAAGTCGCAGCCGGGAAGGTCGACCGGGATGTCTAGCCCGGCAAGCTTCGGGTCCGCCCGCAGGTCATCCCGCATCCACTGGAGGGTTTCCAGGAAGTCCAGGGGCGTGACGGCCATCTGGTTTCCCGTCTCCCACTCGTCCCGGCTGACGTTGAAGACGCCCTCCGGAACGATGCCGAGCTCGGTCAGGAGCCCGCGGGTGAAGCGGATCAGGATGGCCGTGTCGACCCCCATCGGGCAGTTCAGGGTGCATCGCCGGCAGGCGCTGCAGGTGCCGAAGACGATATTCTTCAGCCGGTTCAGGTCCTCGTCGCCGCGCGGCGTTCCGGCCTTGACCCACCAGGGGAAGATCCGGCCGGTCCAATCGATCCGCCGCTTGAAGATTTTCCGGATTTGATCCGCCTTGTAGACCGGGGTCATCGTCGGATCGTCCGGATGAGTCAGGGCGTAATGGCAGGACTCCACGCACAGGCCGCAATGGACGCAGGCGGCCAGGGAGGCGGCCACCGGACGGGTGATCCGTTCGGCGAGGAGATCGAGAAAACGGCGGACGTTGTCGGCCGCCGGATCATATGTCCTCAGCATGTCTTTTTGAATCGAGGGCAAGGCGTCCGCCCGGGCCTTGTCCTGGGTAGCCACGTCCAGGGGGAGGTTCTCGACGGAAAGGGATTTGGCCGCTTTTACGGTTTTCATGCGCCCACCTCCTCCCCTCTTTCCTCCGCCGTTTGCCGAGACCGCGGGCGCCGGACGGGCAGGACGCCGCGCCGGCCGAGCGTCCGGCCGAGAATGATCCGGGTGAAGGGATAATAAAGGTAATGGCTGATCTTGGAAAAGGGGACGACCACCAGGAAAAAGGCCGTCAGGATGAAAAAGGCGATCATCGGCCCCTCCCCCCGGTCCGGGCGGTTGGGTACGGCCAGGATCCCCAGGATGAAATAAGCCATCATCAAGGTGATCGCGGCGTAATCATCGGGCGTGCTCACCAACTGCAGGACCGGTCGGCGCAAGCGACGGACGAGCCGGAAAACGGCGACGACAAAGGCCGCGGCCATCAAGGCTTGAAAAGTGATCACCCGGCCCCGCGGCGCAAGCCACTGCGGCGCGTACGGAATGATGAACGTCGCGGCGATGGCCGCGGTGACGCCCAAGTGAAAGACGACAAATTGAAGATAAAACAGCGGCCGGGTCCGGGTGGATTCCATCGCCCAAGGCCGGGCGATATTGCTCAGGGAATACCCGGCTCCGGCCGAGGCTCGTCCTTCCGCGGCCGCCCGCTCGCGGACGGCCCGGAAATGGAAAAGCCAAAGCACCCGGATGACATAAACGGAAGCCATGAACAGGAGGGCGGCGATTTGAAGCCTGTCCTCGACAAACTGTAACAAAGGACTCACGCGTCTTTCTCCCTCGCTGATTTCCGCCGTCGGCCGCGGACGAAAGAAAGCGCCCATGATACGCCCGGCGGCGGGAAGGCGATTATACCATCATTCCCATTATTTTTCCGGGAGAATACATCGGGTTGCTTTTTTCGCACTCTTTTCATAGGATTACTCTTTCTAAAAATGATATTCACTTAAGGAGAAACGAAATGTCCGAATTCATATTTCTCGACAACGGAGCGACATCCTATCCCAAACCCGATGAAGTCTACATGTTCATGGACAAGCTTTACCGTAAAGCGGGGGTCAATCCCGGACGCTCCGGCTACGACCTCTGCCTCGAGGCCGGCGAAGTCGTCGATAACACGCGCAAACAGATGACCCGGTTTTTTCATGGGACCGACCCGAACCGGCTGTGCTTCGGCTACAATTCCACCGACGCTTTGAACCTGGCCCTCTGGGGTCTTCTCGGCGAGGGCGACCACGCCGTGACGACGATGGTCGAGCACAACTCCGTGCTCCGGCCCCTTTACCACCTGGCTCGGGACCGCAAGGTCGAACTCGACATCGTTCCCTTCGACGACCGCGGCTTCGTCGATCCGGACGAGATCGAGAAACGGTTCAAGCCGAACACCCGGGTCGTCGCCGTCAACCACGCCTCCAATGTCATCGGCACGATTCAGCCGATCCGCGAGATCGGGCGCCGATGTCGGGCCCGCGGCATTTTCTTCGTCATCGACGCTTCCCAGTCGGCGGGCAAGATCCCGATCGACCTGGAAGCCGACTTCATCGACGTCGTTTGCTTCACCGGCCACAAATCGCTTCTCGGCCCCATGGGGATCGGGGGGCTTTACGTCCGGGAAGGCGTGGAGATCAAGCAGACCCGGGCCGGCGGAACGGGCGTCCGGTCCGCCCAGAAGCTCCACCTCGAGGAATATCCCTACCGGCTCGAGTACGGAACGCCCAACCTGCCCGGGATCGCCGGTCTTCACGCCGGGGTGAAATGGGTCGAGGCCCGGGGCGTCGAGGCTCTTCATCACCAGGAAATGGCCTTGGCCGAAAAGCTTGCCGCCGGCCTCCGGAATATCCCCCGGGTCAAGCTCTACTGTCTGGACGACCTCCGCGATCACATCAGCGTCCTGGCTTTCAACATCGAGGGAATGGACGCGGCCGACGTCGGAACGATGCTCGACGTCGATCATAACATCGCCTGCCGGACCGGGCTTCATTGCGCCCCGCTCGTTCACGAGCGCCTCGGGACGGACAAGATCCACGGCGCGGTGCGGTTCGGGATCGGGCCGTTCAACACCGAACCCCACATCGAGGCCGCGATCGCAGCCGTCGCCGACATCGCCGCGGCGGCGAAAAAACGCTGAGGCCCGGACGCCTCCTTCGGGCCTGAGCTGGACGGCCGGCGCGCGCGCCTCCTTGTCCGGTTCTTCCTCCAATCCGTGATCGGCCGGCGACTTCCAACTGAATTATTTTTCCGAAGGCATGACGCGCTCAGGCGCATTACGGAGGCAAGCGAAGCAGACCGGCCGCAACGCGCGTTGGGATGCTTTCATGGATAATGAGACCCCCCGCCCGATCCTCCCCGTGTAGCTTGTCCTCATCTGGTTTGCGCTTCCCGGCTTTGGGGGCGGGGCCTGGCAGATCCGGATTTCCGTCGGACCGGGCTTCATCTCCCCCGCCGATCTCAATTCGTTTCTCCGCGATTCCATCCGGATCGCGGAAGCCGATTCGAGATCGACCGCCCGGGGGCTCGGGTTCAAGCCTGTCCGCAAGGCGGCGAATTTCGAAGCGGCGTTGTCCGTTCCGATCGAGCCGCGCGTCCAGATTCTGGCCGCCTACGGGATGATCAAAGCCGAGACGACGGGAAACGAGTTCACGGTCACTTATCCGGCCGTCGACAAGATAAACCTCCGCGAGGACAAAATCCGCGATGATTACAGGCGGCTGGGGCTCGCCTATGAGATCCCGATCGCGGATTGGATTTCGTTCCGTCCTTATGCCGCGGGCGAATTGCACCGGACGTCATTTGAGGACGCGGGATCCTGGACGAACGTCAGCCTGAAAACCGGGGACCGGGTCCTCTGGATGGATTGGAAGCTGAAAACCACCGCGATCAAGCCGGGATTCTCCGCCGGCCTGGGAATCGAAATCGCCCCGGCCCCGGTGCTCCGGCTGTGGGCCGACGCCGGCTACCGTCGGGCGAAGATCACGGGGTTCAAAGGCGATTTCACTTATTTCTGGGGTTATCCCGAGGGCGGATATTGGGAAGAGAGCTCGGACGTCCCGCTCTATTATTATGAATTCGACGATTCCGGGGAAGGACCGGTCTACGCATCGCTGAGCATGCCCGGCCTTTGGGCCGGGCATCGCCTCACCAAAATCCGGGACGCGGCCGTGGATCTCTCCGGTTTTTATCTCAAAGCGGGCCTGGGGATCGCTTTTTAGTAAAACCTTTTTGCCGATATCGCCGCAAGAGCCGCGGGCCGCCCCGCCCGCTCGTCCTTGACGCCCCCGGGGCTCTCTTTTATACTCCATCCAATGTTTGGAGGCGGCGACCGGGGCGGCCCCCGGGAACCGTGAGACGCAAGGAGGATCCCGCATGACCGCCGTGACCAAGAGCCCGCGCAACAAGCTGTTCTTCATGATGGTCCTGGAGTTCTTCATCTGGGGCGCCTGGCTGCCTCTGATCTACAGCTACCTGCCCAGCCTCGGGTTCACGCCCGTCGAGCAGGCCTGGATCCTGAACGCCTTCCCCATCGCCGCCATCATCGGCATGTTCTTCAGCAACCAGTTCGCCGACCGCCATTTCGCGGCCGAGAAGTTCCTCGGCTTCAGCCATCTCATCGGCGGCGTGGCCATGCTCGGCCTGGGCTTCACCCGCGCCTTCTGGCCGTTCCTGATCCTGATGTGGATCCATTGCCTGTTCTATGTCCCGACCAACTCGATCGCCAACTCGATCGCCTTCGCCAACATGAAGGATCCCCAGAAGGAGTTCGGCCTCATCCGCATGGGCGGCACCTTGGGCTGGATTTTAGCCGCCTGGCCGTTCACCTTCATCCTGGTCGATTGGGCCCGGGTCAAAGCGGCCGCGCCCAAGGGCATGGTCGCCTGGATCGGCACGGTCCTGGGCTCGGGGCTCACCGGCCAGGCGCTGAAACAGGCCACCCGCTGGACCTTCATCGTGGCCGCCGTCGCCTCCCTGGCCCTGGCCGCCTTCAGCCTGCTCCTGCCCCACACGCCGCCGAAGAAGAAGGCCGCGGGCGCCGCGAACGGGACGGAACGCTTCGCCTGGCTGGAAGCCTTCAAGCTGCTCGGGCGGCCCTTCGTCCTGATTCTCTGGCTCATCGCCTTCATCGACGCCTTCGTCCACAACCTTTATTTCAACTGGACCGGAACCTTTCTCGGCGCGGCCCCGGCGGCGGGCGGCGTGGGCATCGCCGGCAACTGGATCATGCCGGTGATGAGCCTGGGCCAGGTCTCGGAGCTCCTGACCATGCTCATCCTGGGCGTGGTGTTGAAGAAGCTGGGATGGCGGATCACGATGCTCGTCGGCATCCTGGGCCATGCCGCCCGGTTCGCGGTCTATGCCTTCTTCCCCTCCCAACCTTGGATGATCATAACCGTCCAGATCCTGCACGGCATCTGCTACGCTTTCTTCTTCGCCACCGTCTATATCTTCGTGGACACGTATTTTCCCAAGGACGTCCGCTCCAGCGCCCAGGGTTTGTTCAACGTGATGATCCTCGGCCTGGGCGTTCTGGCGGCCAACTCCCTGGGGCCTTGGCTGCTGCAGTCGGTCTTCACCACGGCGGGGGTCACCGACTACAAGTCGATGTTCCTGCTGCCTTGCCTGATCGCCCTGGGCGCGGCGATCTTTCTGGCCGCGGCCTTCCGGCCGCCGGCCGCGCCGGCCAAGGATTAAGGCGGGAAACGGGCCCGGAGGGACGCGGCTCGTCCGGGCCGGCCGTCGCCGAGACGGCCCGGGACCGTAGAACAACGGTCTTGTGATTTCCTAAGCCGGCGGCATCGCGGCGGCGAAAAAGAGTCGCGGCTCAGACGCAGCCGTCGGGCTTGGGCAGGCCGGCCAGCTTGCAGGCCCCCTTGGCCGGTCCCGAGGGAAACAGCTCGTAAATATGCTTGAGGGTGAGGCCCGTCGTCTGGCAGATCTTCCGGACCATCGGGGCGAGCTGTTTTTCCACGTAGTATCCGCGGATATATTCGATGACCGCCCAATGCTCCGGTCCCAATTCGTCAAGGCCTTCCTCCCGTTTAGCCAGGGCGAGGGCCACGCGTTTGTCCCACTCTTCGGGGTTCTCCAGGAATCCTTCCTCGTTCAGAACAACGGCTTTTCCATCGATCTCCAGGGTCGACATCCGATATCCTCCTCAAATAAAACTGATCGGAAACGTATATTATCATCTTTTCGGAGAAAAACGGAATTATTTTTTCAGAATCGGAGCGCCATGCCCGCCCTCCCGGCCTCGACGCGCCCCGGCAACTCGGTCCGAAGAAACTCGATCGCCTTTTCTCCCGTGCAGTGGCAGGGGACCACGAGACCGGGATTGATCTCCCGGAGCGCGGCCGCCGTCGAAATCAAGCGCTCCCGGTCCGCCCGAAGCAAGTGAAAGCCTCCGATCGCCGCGGTCTCCTCTCGGCCGGGAGGCTGATCCTTAGGGCTCTCAATGATCACAGAGATTATCGCCCGGGCTCAGCGTTCCGGCGAGAAAATCGCCGGCAAGACGCTCCGGCGTCTCCACGGGCGCGCCGACGATCACTTTAATCCCCCGCTCGGCGAAAAGGGACATGGCCCTCCCCCCCATGCCGCCGGCGATGATCACCTCCGCCCCTTGTTCGGCCAGCCAGCCCGGCAAAAGCCCCGGCTCGTGCGGAGGGGCGTCGATGTCCGTCCGGCCGACGATTTTTTTCTCCTTCGGATCGACTTCGACGAGGGCGAATTTTTCGCAGTGTCCGAAATGAGCGGACAACCGCCCGTTCGCCATGGGAATCGCGATTTTCATCAGAGGGACTCCTTTATTATTGTCATTTTGTGGTTTCAGATTTTCCTTCCATTTGATGCGGCCGGTTCTCCGGCTTCCGGCCGCCTCCCCCGCCGGTCAAAAATCGTCCGAACGATCTCCCGCATGATCCCGGCCGCCGGCGATCCGGCGAAATGCCGGACGTAAACGCTTCCCTCATCGCCGGCTTCGGCGATTTTCGGGTCGATCGGGATGGAACCGCAGAACGGGACACCCATGTCGTCGGCGATTCGTTTGCCCGCGCCGCCGCGGAGAATCGGGGTGATTTCGCCGCGCGGGCCGGTGATCCGCGCCCGGCCGTCCGCGTCCTTCGCCCGGCCGAGGCGCCGCGGATGCATGGCATGATCCAGGGCGATCGAAGAAACGACTTCGGATTTCGATTCATCCATGTTTGTCGCCCGGCTTCATCAATTCCAACCGATCCCAAACGCTCCTGATGTCCCCGGCGCCGGGAGCATCGATTTCCACGACCGCCTTTTCCCGCACTTGAGCCCGGGTGAAGGCCGGATCGTAACGGATCCGCCCGGCGAGCCGGGCTCCTTTCCGTCGCGCCGCCGTTTCGATCCGGTCGGCCGTTTCCGGGTTGAGATCCCATTTGTTGATACAAACGGAGGCCGGGATGCCGAAATGACCGGCCAGGGAAAGAACCCGCTCCAGGTCATGCTCTCCCGAAACGGTCGGCTCGGTGACGATCAAAATCCGCGAGGCGCCCGTCACCGAAGCGATGACGGGGCAGCCGATTCCGGGAGGGCCGTCCACGAGAATCAAGCCGCGTCCTTGCTCCCCGGCCAGGCGGCGCGCCTCGCGCCGGACGGTCGAGACGAGCTTGCCCGAGTTTTCGGCGGCCGGGGCCAACCGGGCGTGAACGAGGGGCCCGCAACGCGTTTCCGAAATCATCCACTCCCCGCCGACCGTCTCGGGAAAATCAACGGCTTGTTCGGGGCAAAAACGGACGCACACGCCGCATCCCTCGCAGGCGACGGGATCGATGGCATAGAGGGAAGGAACTTCCCCGCCCGACGCATTCCGCATTTCCCGGATCACGGCGTTCGTCCGGACCGGACAAGAACGGACGCAATAGCCGCAGTCGCGGCAATCCGCGGCCCCCGGGGAAACATCCGGTTCGGAAGACACGGATAAAACGGCGCCGAACCGGCAAAGGATCGAACACAATCCGCAGCCGGTGCACGCCTCCGGCCGGATGACCGCCTCCCGCCCGCTTCGGAACTCGTGCCGTTCCCGGACGCGGGGCGAGAGCACCAGGTGCAAGTCGGCCGCGTCGACGTCGCAGTCCGCGATCACCGGACGGCCGGCCAGAACCGCGAACGAGGCCGTGAGGCTGGTTTTGCCGGTCCCGCCCTTGCCGCTGATGACGACGAGTTCTTCCATGCCGGTCACGCCTTCCTCGGCTCGTCCGCGCTTGTCCGAGCCTCGAATGATTTCATAATGATCCTTGAGGGTGGAAAGCGGGCAGATCTCCGTTCGCTCGAGGACTCATAGGTCAACATGGTTCATGGCTCCAATCCGCATCTTTCCCCGTCCGCGGAAAATAGCTTCTCGGCCAGCCGCTCGAACAGCGCCCGGTATTCCGGCAGCGTTTCAACGATCAGCCGGCCGCGGGAATAAGCCTCAGCGATCCTCCGGTCGTCCGGGATTTCCAGAACGACGGGAATCTTCTTTCCCGCGCAATATTCCTGGACCCGGTTGTCTCCGGTCCCGATCCGGTTGACGACGACGCTGTAAGGAAGGCCGAGCTCCCGGACAAGGTCGACGGCCAGCCGGAGATCGTACAGCCCGAAGGGAGTCGGTTCCGTCACGAGCAGAACGTGATCCGCGCCCCGGACGGCGGCGACGACGGGGCATGATGTCCCCGGAGGGGCGTCCAGGATCGCCGGCCGCCCGGCCGGAAGGCCGGCCTTGACCGCCCGGATCAAAGGGGGCGAAAGGGATTCCCCGACGTCCAGCCGGCCCTCGATCAGCGTGATCCCCCGGGATTTCGACGAAACAACCACCCCGAGGCGGCGGGAGGTTTCGCGGATCGCCTTCCTCGGACAAACCCGGACGCATCCGCCGCAGCCATGGCACATGGAGGGAAAGACGAGGGGGATCGTCCCGAAGGAGACGATAGCGTGATAAGCGCAGAATTTCCCGCATTCGCCGCAGCCGTCGCATCGGGCTTCATCCACCTCGGGGACGGGAAGAGAAACGATCTCCTCGGTCCTCCGGCTCGTTTTCAAAAACAGCCCGGCATTCGGCTCCTCCACGTCGCAATCCAAAAGCCAGGCCCTGGAGCGGAGCACGCGGGCCAAGTTGACGGCCACGGTCGTTTTCCCCGTGCCGCCCTTGCCGGACGCAATCGCCAGGATCATGCGGCTTCCCGGAGACGTCCAAGCATTCGTCTTGAAGCATCCGCGGCGCGCGGCCGGCGAGACGGAATAATCCCCGGCCCCACTCCCGCCCTTCGAAGGATCTTCTCGGGAGAATGAAGACGATCCCGGAATCCGTATTCCAAAGCCCTCAGGCGAAACGAGATATCGCTTTGACGAGGGGGATCCGCCGTCATGCGAGCCTCCCTTGCGCCCCGGCGGACCGGATTAGGACATGCGCCCCGACCGGCGCGCCC
This sequence comes from Acidobacteriota bacterium, assembly GCA_012797375.1. Taxonomy (GTDB): domain Bacteria; phylum Acidobacteriota; class Aminicenantia; order Aminicenantales; family UBA4085; genus JAAZPG01. Next base: position 3,184 of record JAAZPG010000282.1, on the reverse strand, counting down.
GCCTCGGCCGCGATGACCGGACATTTGACCTTGAAAAGGAAAAAAATGTTTTTGGGATGCCCGGCGAGCGTCTCGAAATTCCCCTGGCCTTTGGCCAAAACGAGGTCCGCCGCCTCGAACCGCCTCAGGAATTCCGGGGAACAATCCTCCAGCAGCGTCCCCGGCGCATCCGAGCCGTTGTCGATGATCTCGACGATTTCAGCAAGCCCGGCCGCCCGGGCGTCGGCCCGGGTGGCGTCGTTGAGGATCGGCCCGCCCCTGACCGCGACCGTCACGCGCGAGGGTCCCAGCCGTTCAATAAACAGGCGATCCATGACGATTTCTCCGGCGTTGTCGGCCAGATAGAGAATGTTCTCGGCGGAGAGGATCTCCTCCCGGAATCCGTTTTCCTCTCCGACCAACGGCCGGGTCATAGCCTGGGCGATCGATTCCCTGACGCTGGTTTCCGAGATCGCGCCGGGAGCGCCGAGATCGATGACATTTCCCGCGGCGGCCAATCTCGCCGCCAGGATCAGCGGGTCCGGCGCGGCCGATATTTCCTCCCGCAATCCCGGCATCAAGGCCAGGGCGAAAAGGTTCTGCCGCTCTTTCGCTTCCCGATACGGATCCCCGCGGCCGGAGAGCCCGCGGATCCGCCGGTGAAGCTCCCGGCCGAAGACCGCCGGCGCCGTATCCAGGGACATCTCGGTGATCCGGGCCAGGATCTCGCGCAGAAAGCTCTCATGAAACGCCGGATCCGTCGAAACCATGCGGGCGGCGTCCAGGGTCTGGCGGACAAAACACGGAAGGCAGTCCAAAGACGTCTTCATCCCGCCTCCCGGCCTTGTTTCTTTTCGCGTCTCGCTCATGTGCTGCGCCGCCTTTCCTTGTCTTATTCCGGATCAACGTTTCAACTCTCCGGGCGTCCTTCAATCCCGCCGACGGGCGGTTGTTCGACCGTTCGCTTGTTCCCGCCCTTCCCGGCGGATCGAGGGAATCCGATCAAATCGTGAGCCGATGACGGCGATCGTTTTTCCCCTGACCGGCTCGTTTTCATTCGGAACGCCGCTTTCCTTCAGGACGGATTCTCCAAAAGCTTTCGGATCCGGATCATCGTCGTTCCCCAGGCCCGCCTCAGCCGGCCCAGGGTTTCCGATCCGGGATAATCTTCGGGCAAACCGAGCCGGCGCCGGGCTTCCTGAAGAGAAATCCCGCAGGCCGCCGCGGCTTCATCCAGCGTCATCCGCCCGTTCAACGAGGCATTCCCCAAGCCGGGGCGATGATCTTTTTCGTCGGCGGCCGCCGGCAGAGGATCTTCCGCGGGTTTTTCGCCGAGCTCTTCCCCGGACGCGGCCTCGATGTTCCCTTTTGCCGCAGGCGACGGCGGTTCCGCGGCGAGCGTCCGATCGTAATCCGGTCGGCCGGCATTCGGCCCGATGTTCCGGTGAAAGCCGATGTCCAGTTCCCCTTTCGTCGGCTCAATGACGAAGGCCCCCAGAAAAAAAACAGCGGCCAGGCCGACGGCGATCCCCGTCAACGTCCAGCGCAGGGGAGACGAGGGAACGGCGTTGCGGAGCAGGCATCGAATCGCCTTCCAGTGAAAGACGATGTGGAGAACGAGAAGAACCAACATCGCCAGGGCGGCGGCCAAGTGGACGGTCCCCCATTGATGCCGGTCCCATCGCAGGAAGAGGAGCTCCCGGTTTTCTCCGAATTTCAAGATGCGCTCCCGTCCCGGAAGAAGTTTGAACTTCAGCAACCAGCCGATTCCGGCGACGGCCGCCAGGACGAGGAAAAGAAGCACGTCGATGAAAACATTGACGTTGTTCCGGTTTTTCATCCTTGCCCTTCACCAGTGCCCGTCGACGTCGGCCGCCGATGCCTCGGCGAGCGTTCCGTCTACATATTGCGACAGCGTTTCGGCCACGGTCAGCCCATCCGCCGTGTAGACCGCGATGCCGGCCGCGGAAAGAACCCGAAACGCCTTGGGACCGCAATGCCCGGTCACCAGGGCCCGGACCCCGGACCGGACGATGGTTTCGGCCGCCTGGATCCCCGCTCCTTGCGAAGCATTCTGGTTTTGTTCGTTGTCGATGACCGAAAACGTTTTCGTCTCCAAGTCATAGATGAGAAATCCCGGCGCGCGGCCGAACCGGCTGTCCACGAGCGCGTCGAGGCTTTTTCCCGAGGTGGTCAAAGCGATTTTCACGATCAAATCATCCCTTTCTCCGCAAGCAGGGACCTGACGGTTTCTCGGTTGGGATCATTGAGACCGGTGAGCGGCGGACGGAGCGGCCCCCCGGGAAGTCCCATCAGGGATAACGCCGCCTTGGCCGCCATCGGGTTGGTTTCAAGGCGCAGGGCGGCGAAGAGGTCGTAATAAGCATAATGGATCGCCCGGGCTTCTTCCAGCTTCCCGGCCAGGCAAAGATCGGCGATCCCGCGCATCACCCCGGGGACGACGTTGGCCGCGACGGAAAACATTCCGCTTCCGCCGAAGGCCATCATCGGGTAAGCCGTCGTATCCTTGCCCGTGAAAACCTCGAATTCCTTGTCCCGGGCCATGTGGAGGAGCTTGGCCAAGTGGTCCAGCTCCTTCTTGCCGTCTTTAGTACCGGCGATATTGCCGTGCTCCATCAGCCTCTGATATCCCTTGTGTTCGAGATTGACGCCGACCCGGGCCGGGGCGTTGTGGATGATGATCGGGACCGGGACGGCGTCGGCCGTCCGAAGATAGAAATCAATCAGCCCGGCCTGGGTCGGAAGGACGAGAAACGGGGCGAAAACAACGACATAATCGGCGCCGATCTTGGCATATCTTCGAGCCCGGTCGATGGTTTGCTCCAGGTTGTTGCTGCAGGTGTCGGGCGCGACTTTGGCCTTGCCCCCGGCTTCATCGACCGCGATCTCGACCACGCGGTCGACCTCGGCCTCGGTCAAGGCGGGATTTTCCCCGGTGACGCCGAGGGGGGCGATCCCGTGAACGCCGCTCTCGATCTGGCGGTGGATCAGTATCCTCAGCCCCGGTTCATCCAGTTTGAGGTCTTTCGTAAACGGTGTTACTTGAAGCGTGAACACGCCTTTGGTCATGGAACACATCCTTTCATGAAACACGGTATTCGGTTGTCCGGGACGGGTGAGCCGCGGCCCGATCTCAAGATTTCCGAGTCCCTCCCTCGTCCTCCGCCTCGAGCTCGCCGAGCCT
>JAAZPG010000281.1 GCA_012797375.1 Acidobacteriota bacterium | reverse complement strand
GGGAGCCTCGGGCGCGGCCGCTTACTTTCTGGTGCGGAAAGCGGACGCCCTGCCGGCCGTCCGGGCCCTGCACGCCGAATTTTTCGAAACTCGGGCGGGCCGTCCCCGCGCCCTCCGATGCTCCTGATCTTTTAATTTCGATCCTGCCCGGCGAGGGGAAAAGAGGCGCCGGGCCGGCGGCGCTGGAAAGAAACTTTTTTCTTTCTCTTTCGTATGGAATAGAATATCAAGGTTATTTTTATTTCAGGGAGTCGCCATGTCCAACGTCCTGACCGTCCGGGGATTGAAAAAATCCTACGGCGCCCACGCGGCTCTGGCCGGCATCGATTTCGAGGTCCGGGCGGGCGAGGTCTTCGCCCTCATCGGCCCGAACGGGGCCGGCAAGACCACGACCCTCCGCATCGCCGCCACCCTCTTGACGTCCACCGCCGGCGAGATCACCTTCCTCGACCGCGATCTCCGCAAGGAGCCCGATTTCGTCCGGGAGAAAATCAGCTATCTGCCCGAAGAAGCCGGGGCCTACAAGGATATGAAGGGAATGGATTATCTCCGCTTCATGGCCGGTTTCTACGGCCGGGACGCCGGGGAGGAAAAGGAGTTCGTCGAGCGGGCCGCGGCCATCACCGAGCTCGGGAACCGGCTGAAGACGAAGGTCGGCACTTACAGCAAGGGCATGACCCGAAAGCTTCTCCTGGCCCGGGCCCTGATGACCCGGCCGGTCCTGGCCATCCTCGACGAGCCGACCTCGGGCCTGGATGTCCTCAACGCCCTGGACGTCCGGGAGATCATCCGCCGCTACGTCAAGGAAGGCACCTCGGTCCTTCTCTCCTCCCATAACATGCTCGAGATCGAGTTCCTCTCCGACCGGGTCGGACTCATCGACAAGGGCCGGATCCTCGACACCGGGACGCCCGACGAGCTCAAGGCCAAGCATGCCGCGAAGAACCTGGAAGAGGTCTTCAGGAGTTCCCTCCGATGAAACGCTTTAAAAACCTGCTGCAGAAGGAAGTCAAGGAGCTGGTGACCAAGCAGCTCGTCATCTCCCTGGCCTTCACCGTCCTCCTCTTCAACGCCATCGGGCAGATCAGCAAGAAGGAAGTCCAGAAGGCCGTCGGAATCCAGACGATCTCGGTCCTCGACCAGGACGGCTCGGAGGGTTCCCGGGCTCTGCTGAAAGGCCTGGAATCGGCCCGGTTCAAGATCGTCGACCAGACAGGCAAGGGCAAGGACGAAGCCCTGGCCTCGGCGAAGGCCGGCGAGTCGAAGCTGCTTCTGGTCGTCCCGGCCGGATTCGGCGATTCGCTGGCCGAGCTTAAGCCCAGCGAGATCGAGACCTATTCCTTCATGCGGAGCTTTTCCCTGATCGGAGCCCGGGGCCAGGTCGTCGTCCAAAGCGTCATCTCGGCCTTGAACGAAACCCTCTCCAACAACTTCCTGGCCGCGAAGCTCCCTGGGGCCGACCCGGTCAGCCTCAAGCGCCCGATCAAGAGCCGGGACTTCGTCGTCGTCCGGGACCGGACGGCCGAGGGGTCGGCCGGCTTGATCGCCGGAATGCTTTCCCAGCAGTCGATGCTCATCCCCATCGTCCTGATGATGATCGTCATCTATTCGTCCCAGATGGTCATCTCGGCCGTGGCCATGGAGAAGCAGAACAAGACCCTGGAGACGCTCCTGACGGTGCCCATCAAACGGACCTCCATCATCACCGCCAAGATGTTCGCGGCCGGACTCGTCGGCCTGATCTCGGCGGGAGTCTACATGTTCGCCTTCAAGGGCTTCATCGGCGGGATGGGCGAGGAAGTCGCCGCGGCCGGGGCGCGGGCAAGCGGAACCGCCCTGATGCAGAAGCTCGGCCTGACGTTCGACACGACCGGCTATCTCATTCTCGGCCTCTCCCTCTTCCTGGCCATCCTGGTCGCCCTGGCCATGGCCATGATCCTGGGCGTCCTGGCCGAGGACTTCCGGAGCGCCCAGAACATGATCATGCCCCTGATGTTCATGGTCATGATCCCCTATTTCATCTCCCTGTTCGCCGACATCGACACGCTCTCGCTCCCGGTCAAGATCCTCGTCCTGGCCATTCCCTTCTCCCACCCGTTCCTCGTTTCGCAGAATATCTACCTCGGCCATTACGGGATGATCGCGGCCGGGCTGGGCTACATGCTTCTCGTTTTCATCGTCCTGGTGATCTACGCCGCCCGGATCTTCTCGACCGACAAGATCCTGACGATGAAGTTGCGGTTCGGGAAAAAGAAGGCGCCGGCGGCCTGAGGGAGGCGCGGAAGCTTGGCCGGCGGACGATCTCTCCGGGCGAGGATTCTTGATCACGGAGGAGTCGAAAAATGAACGAATCCAGAAAAGTCTTGCGCCGGTCGACGACCAACCGGATGATCGGGGGAGTGATCGGAGGATTGGCCGATTACTTCGGCCTCGATGTCTCGCTCCTCCGCGTCGTCTACGTCGTCGGTTCGATCCTCAGCGCCGCGTTCCCCGGCCTTCTCGTTTACGTGATCATGTGGGTGGTGATTCCCAAAGAGGAGCGCTGAGAGCCCGTCCCCGTCGAGCGGGCGATCGGGGAAATCCTCAGAAGCGGGCTTCCCTCCGGAATAGCATCCGGTCCGGGATCAGCTGCTTCGGTCCGGACGGGGCCTTCCAAAACACCTTGAGCTCCTCTCCCCCCGTCCGGTTGAAATACCGGATGGTGATCCGATGGAATCCGGCTTTCAAGGCGATAGCCCCGCCGCGCTCGGCCGAAGGGTGGACGCCGTCGTTGTCGACAACGAGGGTTTCGCCGATCCAGAGCCGGCTGCCGTCGTCGGATTCCAAGGCAAAAGCGTAAAGCCCGTCCTCCGGAGCCCGGATCAATCCCTTGAACTCGAATCCGTAGTTTTCGTGCCGCCGTTTTTGGGAGAGGTCGATGTGGAGAGCCTCCCCGCGGCGGATCGGATTCATCCCCGCGAATTGAGGAAGGGCCGTCCACTCGCCCTCGTAATAAGCGAAGCTCAAGCCCTGCTTGAGGCCGCCGCCCGGGTCGTCGGGCGGGCGGAGGGCGGTCTTCGTGAACGTTTCTTGAGCCGTCCCGGTGACCGGAACGCCCTTGATGAAGCCGCGGGCCGAGACGACCGTTGTCTCGGTCAAGCGCACGGGGCCGGCCGCCAACGGGGACTCGAGGGTCGGTTCCGACCCGTCGAGCGTGTACCTGATCCCGGTGAAGGCCGGATCGCCCGTGATGGTCACCTCGAGGACGTCGAGAAAAGACTTGGCGGCCGCCGTGATCCGGGGCGGGGCGTAGGATTTGGTCTCCGCCCCGGTGACGAGAACGATAACCGTGTCATCGGCGTCCGGAGCCTGGGCCGGGACGCGGATCCGCGGCCCGAATTCCCGGAACTCGACCGGCAGGGGCTTGGCCGGGGCGGAAAGGACATACGCCGTCCGGAGTTCCTCGGCGATCGGAGGAAGATTGAGCCAGCCGTTCTCCGGCCAATCGAAAACATGGAGAAAGATCAGGGTGTTTTCCCCATCCTTCTTCTGGGTCGACCGGCCCCAGCGCAGGTCGCTGAACGGGCCGGCCGTGGTCCCGTAGAGGGACTCGCCGTTGACCCTCATCCAGCGGCCGATGGCCGCCAGGCGCTCCATGCTCGGGCCGGGAAACACTCCCTCGGCGGTCGGGCCGACATTCAAGAGGAGATTGCCGCCCTTGGAGACGACGTCGACCAGCGTCCGGATCAAGGTCCGGACCGATTTCCAGTTCTGATCGGCCCGGTTGTACCCCCAGTTGTCGTTCATGGTCAGGCAGGTCTCCCAATCGACGCCGGGGAGCCCCCGGCCGGGAACCTGCTGCTCCGGAGTGGAAAAATCACCCGGGGCGTCCCGGGCCGCCGAGAACCCCTCCATCCCGGAACGGTCCGACCCGACCCGGTTGTTGACGATGATCGACGGCTGAAGCGACCGGACGTACCGGTAGAGATCCCGCCCGCGGTCGATGTTCCACGTGTTCTCCCATTCGCCGTCGAACCACAAGACGCCGATGTCCCCGTACTGGGTCAACAGCTCCCGGAGCTGGGCCTTCATGTAGGCGACGTATCGCTCAAAGTCGCCCCCCGGGACCGGCCGGATTCTTTCCTCCCACGGCCGCCGGGGCAGGTAATCCGGGTGATGCCAGTCCATGATCGAATAATAAAAGCAGAGCTTCAGCCCCTGGCTCCGGCAGGCCGAGGCCAGCTCCCGGAGGACGTCCCGGCCGAACGGCGTGGCCAAGATGTCGAAATCGGTCTGTTTCGAATCGAAGAGGGCGAATCCGTCATGATGTTTCGAGGTGATGACGATATATTTCATCCCCGCGTCCTTGGCCGCCCGGACCCAGGCCTCGGCGTCGAATTCCCTCGGATTGAACCGGCCGACGAACTGATCATAGACCTGAAGGGGAATCCGGGCGGTATCGCGGATCCACTCGCCATAATCCGTTTTGCCCCGCCACTCCCCGGCCGGCACGGCGTAAAGCCCCCAATGAATGAAAAGGCCGAACCGGGCCTCCCGCCACCATTGCATCCGGCCGTCGCGGTCGGCCTCCCCTTCCGCCGCGGCCGCTCCCGCCGATAAAAAGACCATCGCCGCAATGAGAAACGCCGCCGCCGTTCGCTTGTTCATCTCTTCCTCCTGCCTTTCATTTCCAGCGGATGCCTCGCGCCGAAGGAGGCAAACAGCATAGCCTCCCCCCGGAACGGATGTCAAACCGCCCCGGCGGTCTGTCAAGGCGGTCCCGGAGCATCCCGCTCAAGAGAGGAGTCACGACGGAGGACCAAGCCCGACGCGCCCGCCGGCGGATCAGGACTTGAATATCTTCTCGATCTCCTTGACCGCCTCGGCCAGGGCTTGCTTGACCTGGGGCATCTTCTCGACGCCGGCTTGCCGGGCTTTCTGGCCGATCGTTTTGCCGAGATCGCCGAGCGTCCGCATGACATCCCGCATTTCATCCCGAAACTCCGCCCCGTAGCATCCCCACCAGTTCTTCATCTGGGCCTTGATCTCGGACGTCTCCTTGGCTTTTTCGGCCAGGAAGGCGAGACCGGATTCCGTGATGGTGTAGATCTTTTTCCCGTCCAGGGGCTGGGACGTGACATGCCCCATCTCCTCCAGATACTGCAGAGTCGGGTATACGGCTCCCGGGCTGGGCGTATAGAAGCCGTTGAACTGGTTTTCAAGCTCGCGGATGATTTCGTATCCGTGGCGGGGTTTCTCCTTTAATAAATCGAGGATCAGGTACTTGAAATCCCCCTTGTGAAAGATTCGCTCGCCCCGTCCCCAATTCCCGTAATGCGGCCGATGCTGCATTTCCCTTTCTCTCTTCGACACATCAAGACGTTAACGCGATATATCTAGTAATTTAATTTGATTTCTTCATTTGTCAAGTCGCCCGCCGGCCTGAACCGGGCCGGAAAATCGGCCCTTGAAATCGTCCGGATTTCCCTATACATTGAGATCAAACAGCCGTTACGGAGAGAATCATGAAAAACGTCAAGGACATCCTCGCCGCCAAGGGTTCCAAAGTCTGGTCCATCTCGCCCCATGCCAAGGTGTTCGAGGCTTTGAAGCTCATGGCCGAGAAGCGGATCGGGGCCCTGATGGTCATGGACGACAAGGGCCGGATGGAAGGCATCATCACCGAGCGGGATTACGCCCGGAAAATCATCCTGTTCGGGAAATCCTCCAAGGAGACTCTTGTTTCGGAAATCATGACCCCGGCCGGTAAGATGTTCCATGTCGGCCCGGACAACACCGTGGAAGAATGCATGGTTCTCATGACCGCCAAGCACGTCCGCCACCTGCCGGTCTGCGAAGGCGAGAAGTTCACCGGCCTGGTCTCGATCGGCGACGTCGTGAAGGCGATCATCTCGGAGAAAGACGCCCTGATCGAACAGCTCTCGAATTACATCAGCGGCAAATACATGTAAGCCGGGCCGTGAGGCGGACGGCGGCGGGACTTGAAAAACATCTCCATTCTGTAATATTTTTGGCCGCGAACCTTCGCCGGAAACGTTACCGAAAGGATCGCCGGTCATGATCATCGTCTTTGTCCTTTACTTCGCCTTGACCTTGTGCCTCGGCCTCTGGGAGGCCCGGAAAACGAAATCCCAGTCCGACTTCGTCCTCGGCGGCAAGAAGCTGCCCGGCTGGATGCTGGCCCTCTCCGAGCGGGCCACGGGAGAGTCGGCCTGGCTGCTGCTCGGCTTGACGGGATTCATTTATGCCACCGGCCTGTCCGGCATCTGGACGGGCGTCGGCTGCCTGCTCGGCATCTCCACGGCCTGGATCGTCCTGGCCCGCAAATTCCGGGCCGAGGCCGAAGCTTACAAGGCCATGACCATGCCCGAGTACTTCGCGGCCAAGTTCGCCTCAAAGGCCAACTTGATCCGGGTTCTGTCGACCGGCATCATCGTCTTCTTTTTCGTTTTCTACGTCGGGGCCCAGTTCGCCGGCGCGGGCAAGACGATCCAACAGACCTTCGGCTTCAGCCCGTTCTGGGGGATGATCATCTCGGCCGTCGTCATCCTGGGATACGCGACGTTCGGGGGATTCGTCAGCGTCGTGGCCGTGGACACGTTCCAGTCCATCCTGATGCTGACCACCCTCGTCGTCACCCCCGTCATCCTCCTCGTCAAGATCCTCGCCTCCCCCGTCTCCCCGGCTCAAGCCTTCGCCGCGGCCGGACCCGGATTCGGCTCGCTGACCGGGGGGCTGGCGGGATTCGCCGCCGGCCTGATGATCTTCAACAACCTCGCCTGGTTTTTCGGGTACCTCGGCGGCCAGCCCCAGCTCAACGCCCGGTTCATGGGCATGAAGGACGAAAAAAACGTCCGCTTAGGCCGGAACATCGCCGTCCTCTGGACGATCATCGCCTACAGCGGCGTGGTCATCATCGGCCTCGGGGCCCATGTCCTCTTCGGCCCCAAGGCGGTGGCCGATTCCGAGATGATTCTTCCCTTCATCCTGAACAACCTGTTCCCGGGCTGGCTGGCGGCCCTGCTCCTGGCCGGGGCGGTCGCGGCCATGATCTCCACGGCCGAGAGCATGCTTCTCGTGGCCGCCACGTCCATCAGCGAGGACGTCTATAAGGGCATCCTGAAAAAAGGCCGGGCCCGCGATCGCACCCTGCTCTTGATTTCACGCCTTTCGACCGTCGCCGTCGGCGTCTTGGGGCTGGTCCTGGCCTTGACGACGAAAGATCTCATTTATTCCATCGTCAGCTACGCCTGGGCGGGAATCGGCTGCTCGTTCGCCCCGGCCGTGCTTCTGTCGTTCTACTGGGACCGCTTCAACGCGGCCGGCGTCGTGACCGCTCTCGCCTCGGGTCTCGTCTCCACCGTCGTTTGGATGCTGGCCGGGCTGGAGAAAACGGTCACCGCCCGGGCCTCGACGTTCATCATCGCCATGACCCTGGCCGTGCTGGTGACCCTGGTTTCGAAAAAAAAGGAACCCGAAACGGCGAAGGCCTCTCCCCTTACGTCCGGATAAAATAAAGGGTCAGGATGTTCTCCTCCCCCTCGCGGCGATAAGCCGCCCGGTCGGCCGCTTCCCGGATAAAAAAGATGCCCACCCCGCCGATCTTGCGGTCGGCGAGGCCCGCTTCAAGATCCGGCTCGGCTTCGGCCAAGGGATCGAAGGCGGCCCCTCGGTCGCGGATCTCGATCCGGAGCGAACGATCCTCCCCTCCCGACAAGCCGGCCTCGACCTCTCCGTCCGCGCCGGCATAAGCGTGGAGGATGACGTTCACCAGGGCTTCCTCGGAAGCCAGGCGGATCCGGCCGCGGGCCGATTCGTCGAATCCGAGCCGTTTGGCCCCGGCGTCGATGAATTCAAGAAGCTCATGAAGAAACTCCATGCGGGCGGGCCGCCGGAGGCGTTCCATGGCGGTCGGTTTCCGGGCCGCCCTCACCGGACGGCGTCAAGCGCCGCGGGCAGGGTCTCGAAGACCGGGATGATGGAGGAAAAGCCGGACACCTGGAAGACTTCCCTCACCCGGGGCTGAAGCCGGGACAAGCCGAGCTTCCCGTTCCGGGCCTTCATCTTTTTCGCCGCCGAGAGGATGACCCTCAGGCCGGCGCTGCTGATGTATTCGAGACCGTTGAGATCCAGGACCAGGCGCGTTCCCGGCTCCTCGAACCACGTTCCGAGCCGGCCCTCCAGCTCCGGCGAGGAAACGGCGTCCAGATGGCCGATGATCGAGAAAACGGCAACGTCGGATTCCGTGGTCATGACGATGTCCATCCAGTTTCTCCTTTGCCCTTTCAGGCGCGGAATCGCGGCGGCTCCCCGGAGGAGCCCGCGGCGCCCTATGATATCACATCACGAATCCCCGGCCGCAAGTCAGCGCACCTCCAAAACCCGGCTTTCAGAGTGGCTGTTGAACTCGGGCGCATACATGCATTCGATGTGGGCCATCCCGTTCTGATAGCGGCCGCGGAGCTGGACCCGCAGCTCATATTCGAAGACATAGGCGCCTTTCGGGAGATCATCGATGAAGAAATGAGCCGCCGCGTCCTTCGTCGCCTCGTAGTAGGCCAGGCCGTCCCGGAACCGGTACGTCGAGAGGACGTTGACCGGCTCGAGCCCGGAGCCGCGGTGATCTCTCAGGTGAACGTACTCCATGTCCCGGTCGGTCCGCAGCTCGAGGCGGACGACCAGCGTGTCGCCGACCGCCAGGGGGCCGCGGACCGGCTCGATTTCCGGCCCTTTCCTGGTGAACGTCTTTTTAAAAAGGCTTTTTTTCAACCGGAGCGGGTTCCGCTCGTGGGGGGTGATCTTGGAAATATCCTCCAGGTACTGCCAGTGGACGCCGCCCCAGGCGATGCCCGGGTCCGTCTTGCGGACCTCGATTTCCCCCATTTCCGGCCGGATCTCGGCCGCGGAAAAGCGCTTTTCATAGAAGCCCGTCCCCGCCTCCACCTTCTCCGGCTCGACCTTGCGGCCGCCCAGGATCACCTCGACGATTTCATCCGAGGCCAGCAGGTCCGCCCCCCGAAGGATCAGTCCGTACACGGCGTCGGCCGTGGCCTTGGTCGTCTTCCAATCCTGGGTTTGCTTCTGTTTGAGCAGCCAGATCCGGCATTCCTCGACTGCGGCCGCGTCACCGGCCACCTCGTCGAAGGCCTCGATCATCATCGCCTGGGTTTCGATGGGCGCCCGGCGCCACCACCAGGACGCCTCTCCCTCGGCCCAGTACCGGCCGAGCTCCTCGTCCACCTTGCTCCGCTCCTTGAGCGACCGGGTGATTTTTCGAGCGGTCTCCGCGTCCCCGAACCGGTTGAGGCCCAGGGCGAGATGGGCTTGGCTCTGGCGGCTGTCGAGCTGGAGCCAGAAAGCCGCTCCCTGCCCCAGGAAATAGTCGAGGGCTTTCCTCGAAGCGTCCGGAATCGGGCATCCATCCAGGAAAAAACTCCGGGCATAAAGATAAAGAGCGATCGACGGGCTGAGGTTGTTGAGCTTTTCCGTCTTGTCCGCCAGGATCCGTTCATGGACCTCCCGGATCCAGGAATCCAGCCGGCCGACCGCCCGGAGAACCGCCTCCCGGGCGATTCCCGGGACGCCCAGATGCTCGAGCCGGCCGAAGCCGGTCACGATGTAGAGGGTGATGTAGTCGTTGCCCGGGCCGCCCGGGAACCAGGGCCACGACCCGTCGGGGAGCTGCATGTCGACCAGCTTTTGAACGGCCCGCTTCAAGGCCGGGGCCGTCGTGTTCTCGTCAAACAGGAGTCCGATGTTCCGCTTGGCCTGCGATTCGTTCTTGGCCTCGACCACCCAGGGAGACTCCTCGAGAAGGACGCTTTTCAGCTCCTGGTTTTTCTCCAGGTTGGACTGGAGGGCCGGGGTTCCCTTCCACAGCTCGAAGACCCGGCGGATGCGGGGATCGGAGCCGGCGATCTTCCGGGCCAGGGCGTTGGCATACAAACGGTTGAAGACCTGCTCGGAGCACTCGTAGGGATATTCCATCAAGTAAGGCAGCGCCTGGACCGCGTACCAGGCCGGATTTGAAGACATCTGCACCGTCAAGCCGAGGGACCGGAGAGTCGTCGAGCCGGCCGACTGCGCGAGCTTGTCGAACCGGAAGCGCTTTTCCCCGCGGCCGCTGATCCACAGCGGGATCGATTCCCGGACCATCAGGCTGCGGCTGAGAACGGGGACCATCCCCTCCTCGCCGTCGGAAAACCCGGCCGCGGCCGCGACCGCCCGGAAGCCGACGGTCTCCGCGCCGTCCGGAACCGTGATCGGCCAGGAAAACGTCCGCGACTGCTTGGCCGGAATCGCCATCGAAAGCTTCGGATTCGCGTTGGCCAGCGCCCCGTCGAGCGGCGCGTCGTTGCGCGGGTCGAAGAAGAGGAGCTCGACCGCGCCGGCCGCTTCCTTCTCGGTCATGTTGGTGACCTTAACCGTGAATTCCAGGACATCGCCCTCCCGGAGGAAGCGGGGCGGATTCGGCTGAACCATCAGCTCCTTCTGGGTGACGGCCGCCGCCTCGATCGATCCGCTTCGCAGGCCGGTCGTGTGGGCGAAGCCGAGAAAGCGCCATTCGGTCAAGGCCTCGGGCATCTTGAACTCGAGGGTGACTGTTCCTTCGGCATCGGTCAGGAGGTGGGGATAGAAGAACGCGGTTTCGTTGAGATTGACCCGGGCCTGGATCGAGGAAAGGTCGATCGCCGGCGGCGGCGGGCCGGAGTCCTTCCCGGCTTCTTTTTCGCCGGCGGAACCTCCCAGGACGCCTCCGATTACGCCCCCCGAGACTTCGTTCTTGGCTTCCCGAGAGGCGGCCATGGGCGCCGGGCCGGCTTCGGCCGCCATCAGGACCCGGTCGCCGTAATCGAAATCGAACAGCGATTCCGTGATCATCCGGGGGAAATGGATGTAAACGGCCTCCCCATAAGAACGGGAGGGATTGAGCCGGTCGAAAAACGTCCCCAGCGGCTCCGCCCGGTTGGTGAACCCCGACCGGAGATACGTCGCGTCATTCCGGAAAAACGCGGAAATCCCGCCGAAGCCGTGCGGATAGAACTGATCGAGCGAGGCGTCGTAAAGGGAGGCGACCATCTCCGCCGCCTGGACGTCCGCTTTCGGCCCCCGGACCTGAAGCGACCACGTCTCGTCCTGGCCGGGCCGGAGCTTCGAACGGAACGTTTTCCACCGAAGGTCGAGCCGCTTGTTCGTCCAGGGCACGGAAACCCGGCGGTCTTCCCGGTACAAGCGGTTGTCCTTGACGATCGCCGCCGAGACGACGAAACCGCCCCGGAAGGCCTCCGTGACCGGAACGCGGACGACGGCTTGGGTCGCGGTCCCCCGCGTCCAATAACGTTGTAAGCGCCGGCCGTCCCGGTGGACCTCGATCAAGACCGGACCGCGCTCGTACCCCGTCCCCCAAAACAGCTCGAACGTCCCGCCCGGCTCGACCGAGCCCGAGCGGGCGGCGGCATGAAACGGGACGGGGACCGCGAATCGATCGGCGGCCGGATCGAGGACGAGGAAGGCGAAGCGGCTTTCGACCGCCGTTCCGTAACGATCCGCGGTTTTGAGGATCGCCCGGTAGGCTCCCGGCGGAAGATCCCAGGACAGCCGGCAGGGAGAACCCTCGACCGCGGAGACGGCGAATTCCTTCCGTCCGGCCAGGCGTCCTTCCGGCCACCGGCGCCAATCCATCGTCTCGGAATCCCCGGAGGCGGCGCTCCCGGAGGGCCGAACCCGGCCCCGGTCCCCGCTTTCAGCGAACAGATCCCGCGGGACGGGACGGCCCGGTCCCCTGAGGGCGTAGACTTCGACGACGCCCTCGGCCGCGGCCGGCTTGCCGTTCAGCGTCGCCGCCGTCGCGGTCAAGACGACCGGCTCGCCCTTTTCCTGCCAGTCCGAGCCGGCCAAACCGGCCTCGAGGGCCGTGAACCCGGCCCGGATGGTTCCCGCCGCGCTCCGCGTTTCCCCCGCCCCGTCGGTCACGTCGGCCGTGACGGTAAACGTGAAAACGGGCTGGGAGGAGGGGGTGGACTTCGGATCGGGAACGGCCTTGAAAACGACCATGAACTTTCCTTCAGCGTCCGTTCGGGACGTCCCGTGGGCGATTTCACGGGATTCCCCGCGGGCCGGCGTGTTCCACCACCACCAGACGGGATAGCGGACCTCCCGGATCACGCGGTATTTCACCAAGGCTCCGTCGACCGGCGCCCCCGCGTAGGACATCGCCTCGGCCGGCACGGAGATCTCGTCATTCAGACGGAACTCCCTGTCCGGAACGTCGATTTTCACTTGAAACTTCGGACGCTTGTATTCCTCGACCCGGATGGGGCAGGATCCCCGGGGATTCTCGGTCGAAATCGTCATCGCCCCCGTCAGGCGGTCGGCCGGGGCGGTGAAGGCCCCGCTGAACGACCCGAAATCGTTGGTCGTGAGAGTCAGGACGGAGGCTTCCTGGGCATTGGCGTCCCGGAGAACCACCCGGACGT
>JAAZPG010000280.1 GCA_012797375.1 Acidobacteriota bacterium | reverse complement strand
TGACGATCATCGTCTTCGCCCGCGATCTGATGATCGTCGGCGGCGTTCTCTGGGCGTATTTAATCATGGGAGTTAAAACCGTCCTGCCGGTCTTTCTCGGGAAATTAACGACGGCCTTCCAAGTGGGGACGGTCTTTCTGGTCCTGCTGACAAACCACCTGGGAAAACAAGCCGGGTGGATGCTCGTGTTCTATGCCCTCACGGCCGGGTTCACCCTGGCCTCGTGGATTCTCTATTATCAACGCGGCCTCCGCCTTCTCCGGGAGCGTCGCGCCGCCGAGGAAAGCTGATCGTTCTCAAGTCATCGATTTGTCGATGAATCCCCGCCGAAAGGTCATCCAGATGATCTTCAGGTCCAGGGTAAAGGACCAATTCCGCATGTAATAGAAGTCGTGCTCGAGCCGTTTCTCGATGGACGTCCCCTGCCGGAGGCCGTGGACCTGGGCCCAGCCCGTCAATCCTGATTTCATCTTGTGGCGGAGCATGTATTTCGGAATGCTGTCGGTGAATTCCTTGACGAACTCGGGCCGTTCCGGGCGCGGGCCGACCAAGCTCATGTCTCCCCGGAGGATGTTGACCAGCTGGGGCAGCTCGTCGATGCTGTACCGCCGCAGAAGCCGTCCGACTTTCGTGATCCGCGCGTCATCGGGCGCGCACATGACCGGTCCCGTGGCCTTTTCGGCGTTTTGGACCATCGTCCGGAACTTATGGATCTTGAATCGCTTGCCGTCCAGGCCGAACCGTTCCTGGCTGTAAAACACCGGCCCCCGGGACGTCATCTTGATCAGGATCGCGACGATGAGGAACAGCGGAGACAGGACGATCAAGGCCAATCCGGAAACAACGATGTCGAACAGCCGCTTCAGCACCCGCCGGGCCCCGCGGAGGGGGACTTCATCGACCGAGATGACCGGGAAGCCGTCCAGGTCCTGGACGTTGGCTTTCAGGGTGAGGAGCTGGAACAAGTCGGGGATGAGACGAAGGTTGACCGGATACTTGTTGACGACTTGGAGGGCTTCGAGCATTTCCGGGTAATTTTCCAGCTCGAGGGCGACGTAGACTTCCTGGATCCCCTGGGCTTCGATGACCTTGCCGAGGTCGGAGACCGGCCCGAGAACGGGGATTCCCCCGTCGACCTGGATGATTTTCCCGGCCGGTTTGTGGTTGTCGAGAAAGCCCTTGACCACGAAGCCGAGATCCTTGTATTGGAACAGCTTCTGCGCGACGGCCACGCCCATTTCCCCCGCTCCGACGACCAGGACGCTGCGGAGGTTGAGGCCGCGGGCGAACCGCCGCTTCATGAAGAAATAGATTTGGTTGCGGAAGAACGAAATCGTGAAGATCACGCCGATGAAATAAACGGCCAAAAAGAGATGGGAGAGCTTGACGATGTTCACCCGGAAAAGCGGGGCCGTGCCTCCGGAATAGGCGTTCAGATAGCCGGAGACGGCCATCACGACAATCAGCGTCAGGACGGCGTTGATCGTGATGGAGAAGAAATCATCGATCTTGGTCCGCCGGAGGCGGCTTTTGTAGAAACCCTGGAGAAAAAAAATGGCCAAGTGAACGGCCAGGAACAAGGGCAGAACGAACAAGTAAGAGCGCCAGGTCGGGATCCCCTTGGCCGGATCCACCGGGATGAAATAGGAATGAAAACGGAAGGCATAGGAATAAATGAAGGTCGCCGTGATGGCCAGCACATCACTGGCCACGAAAAGAGCCGACAGTCTGGCCTGGTACCGGCTGATCACCTTGGTTCCTTGAATTCCCGCCATAGGGCGGCCAGGCGGGTTTCCATCTTCGCCTTGAAACCGTCCCGGGAAAAGGTCCGGGCATGAGCGCAAAGGGAGGCTTTATTAAAATTCAACCCCCGGCATTTGTCAAGAACGGCGGCCAAGGCGGCGGGGGTCGGCTCCTCGAACAACAAGCCGGTCTCGCCCGGCCGGACCGTTTCCAACGCTCCCCCCCGGGCCAGAGCGATCACCGGCGTTCCGCAAGCCTGGGACTCGACCGCGCTTATGCCGAAATCCTCCTCGCCGGGCAGGAGATAGGCGATCGCCTCCTGGTAGAGCCGGCGGAGATCGTCGCCGCCCACGGATCCCAGGAACTCGACCGTCGGGCCGGCCGCCGCCCGGAGGGAGCGCATCTCCGGACCGTCCCCGACGACTTTCAACGGAAACTTGCCCAGGTTGCAGGCGGCCACGGCCAGGTCGATCCGCTTGTAGGGGACAAGAGCCGTCACGGCCAGGAAATACTTCCGTTCGGGCCCGGAATCGGGCGGGACGAAAAATTCCGTGTCGACCGGAGGATGAACGACCTCGGCCGGCCGGCGATAATACTTCTCGATCCGGGAGGCGACCGCCCGGGAATTGGCGATGAACCGGTCCACCCGGGCCGCCGACGTCACGTCCCAGTTCCGCAAGCCGTGGATCATGGGCGGGACGATGTATTTGGCCGGAAAACCGAGCTTGCCGGGACCGAAATAGGCGGCATACTGGTTCCAGGCGTAGCGGACGGGAGAATGGATATAAGACACATGGAGGGCTTCCGGCTTCGGAATGATCCCCTTGGCCGCGCAATGAGAGCTGGAGACGACCAGGTCGAATCCCTGGAGATCGAACGATTCGGCGGCGAGGGGGAAAAGGGGGAGATACCAGCGGTAATGCCGGCGAAGAGCGGGCATTCCCTGGAGGAAGCTCGTCCGGATGACGCGTTTTTCAATCTCGGGGATTTGACTTCCGGGAAAATGGAAGAGGGTGTAGATCGGCGCCGCCGGGAAAATCTCCGCAAGAACCTCGAGGACTTTTTCCCCGCCCCGGCGCCCGGTGAGCCAGTCATGGATAAGGGCGACCCGCGCGTTTTTCATGGGAATGAATATTATAGCCCGTTCGCGGCCGCCAGGTCCAGATAGAGGCGCTCGGTCTCGGCGACCATCCGCTCCAGGCTGAACGCCGCCGGGATTTCGTTTCGGGCTCGTTCCGCCAATCGCCGGGCCAAGGCCTCATCCTCCAGCAGGCGGACGACGGCCTCGGCCAGGGCGGCCGGGTCGGCCGGCGGAACAAGCAGGCCGGTCTCCCCGTCTCGGATGATTTCCCGCGACCCGTCGATATCGGTGGCGATGATAGGTTTTCCGAAGCCGGCGGCCTCGATGAGGACCAGGGGCAAGCCCTCCCAGAGCGAGGGAAGGACGAAGATGTCGAACGCCGACAGCAGGTCGAAGGCGTCCGGCCGCTCCCCCGACAGGATGAAGCGGCCGGTCAGGCCGAGCCGCTCGATCCCTTTCCGGACGCGGCTTTCAAGAGGTCCGCCGCCGACAACGAGAAAAAACGCCTCCGGATGCCGGCGGAGGATATCCGGCGCCGCCTCGACGAAATATTCCACGCCCTTCTGGCGATGAAGCCGGGCGACCGTCCCGATCACCGGCGCCCGGAGTTTCAGTTCTGAACAAAGAGCTCTTCCCCTCGAGACGCGGTCCGGATCGGATGCCGCCTCGATGGAGGGGACGCCGTTGCGGACCAGACGAAGCCGGCCGTCCGGAGCGAGACGGTGCCGTCGGGCTTGGGCCAGGTCGGCCTCGGAAACGCAGACGACGGCCGAGGTCGACCGGCTCAAGATCCGCTCCAGGAGGACGGCCGCCCGGCGGAGCAGCGGATTGCGGTAATGAAGGTAATGGATGCCGTGAATCGTGTGGACGACGACGGGAGTTCCGGCCCGGCGGGCGGCTCTCCGCCCGTAGAGGCCGGCCACGCCGCCGTGGGTGTGAAGCAGGTCGAAGCCTTGGGAGGCCAGAAGCCGGATGAGCGTCCGCCCGGGGCCGGCCGCCGGATTCTTTCTGAATTCCACCGGATGGAACGTCATCCCGGCCCGCCGGACCTCCTCTTCCAGCGGACCTCCGCCTCCGGCGCAAACGGAGACATCGAAACGGTTTCTATTGAGATTCCGGGCCAAGGCCAGTAAAACGGCCTGTCCGCCGCCGAGCGACGGCTTGTCGATCATTTCCAGGACTTTCAGGCGTCTCACGGGATTCCCCTTTCTGGTTTCAGCAGCTTCCGGTACGCCGCCCGCATGGCCCTCCCATCCTCGCCCCGGAAACGCCCGAGGATTCTCTGAAGGCCGAGATGAATCCGAAGGGAAAGCCGCAGCAGGCGGAGGGACGCCGGCGAAGCGTGCTTTCGATAAAAGAGCATCTGGCTTTTCCGGTACTCCAGGCGCGATTCGCGGGGACGTCGACCCGTCGTCGCCCCGCCCGCGTGGAAGACCCGCGCTTCGGGGACGAAACGCAGCCGGCCGCCGGCCTTTCGGAAGCGGAAGCAAAGATCGATATCCTCGAAATAGAGGAAAAAGCTCTCGTCAAAGCCGCCGGCCGCTTCAAACGCCCCGCGTCGGCAAAACAGGCAGGCCGCGCTCAGCCAGCCGGCCTCCGCCCCGCGCGGCCGGCGCCGAAGCGCCCGGGCCGTCAGGGGATTCTTGATGAATTTCTGGACGAGCTGGCCGACGAAATCCACCCGGCCTCCAAAGGAAACCTGGACCTTCCCGCCGCCGGAGAACAAGAGGGGCCCGGCCGCGGCCGTCCGCTCATCCGCCCTCACGGCCTCCAGGAGAGCCGCCGCTGCCCCCGGCTGAAGAACCGCATCGGTGTTCAAAAAGAGCAGGAATTCCCCCCTTGACTCCCGGACGCCGCGGTTGTTGGCCGCTCCGAAACCGGGATTGTCCCCGTTCCGGATGATCCGGACGGAAGGGAAAGCGGCGGCGTCCTCGAGACCCCCGTCGGTCGAGTCGTTGTCCACGAGGATCGCCTCCAGGGCGACGTCCCGCCCGGCCGCCTCGACCGACTCCAGGCAGGAAGCCAAGTGGAGACGGTCGTTGAAATAAACGAGGATGACGGAAACGAGGGGAGTGCTCATCCGCGGCCGTCTCCCTTCCCCCCGCCGGGGAAAGAAGCGAAAAGAGGTCCGTTCGAGCCGGCTTCCGGCGGAGACGGGCAAAGAATCGTCCGCCCGCAGACCTCCAGCAGGATCCGGGTGACCCCTTGGACCTGTTTTTCGATCGAGAAATCCTCCCGGACTGTCCGGAAGCCGTTTTCAACGACGGCCGGCCAACGTTCGGGATGATCGAGGATCTCGGCGAGCGCCGCGGCCAGAACTTCGGGGTCCCGGGATTCAGCCAGGAAGCCGTTTCGGCCGGGCCGGATGATTTCGGTCAGGCCCCCGGCCTTGACCGCCAGAACCGGCACGCCCGCGGCCATTCCTTCCAGGGCCGCCCGGCCGAACGAATCGACGACCGAGGCGACGACGACGACGCTCAGGTTTTGGAGCACCTCCGAGAGAGCGGGACGAAAGCCGGCAAAAACGACGCGCCGCGCAAGATCGTTCAGGCGGACGAGACGGCGAAGATCTTGTTCGTACCGGCGATCGGCCGCCGTCCCGATGAAAATCAGCTTCAGGTCGGGATACCGGCCGGCGAGACGGGCAAACGCCAGAAGGACCTCCTTTTGACCCTTGCCCGGATACAGCTTCCCGACGACGCCGATCGTCCGGCTTCCTTCCTCCAGGCCGAATTCGGCCCGGACGATTCCGCGCCGCTCCCCCGCGGCGGAACGGATCTCCACGCCGTTGTAGACAAGGGCGATCTTGCCGGAGGGGGGAAACGCCCGCCGGGTTGACTCGGAATTGACGATCACCCGGGCCGAGCGATCGAGAATGAACCGGGTCAAGGCCCGGGATCCGCGGAAGGAGTGGAGAAACGCGCGGTCGCCGGCGAGGATTTCGTGGATCGCCCAAACATGGGGAATTCCCAGGCGGCGGGCGGCCAGGGCCCCGCCGAACGTCGCGGCCGAATTGGAAAAGATGATCCCGGCTTTCCGCTCGCGGGCGATCCGGCCGATCCGGGCGACGGCCCGCCGGTTGAGGAGCCGGGCCGCGGGCTGGCGCCAGACCTTCGCCTTTTCCGTCACCCACCACTTCATCGGCACGACGTCGACGGAAACGCCCGCTTTTTCGGCCGCCGGACCGAGCGGCCCGGGACGGGGGATGATCAAGGCCGGGACGAACATCCTCCGGTCCAAGCGGCGGAGGGTTTCCAAGAGCCAAAGCTCCGCGCCGTTGAGCTCGGCCGAATGAGAAACGAACAGGACGGAGATCATGTCTTTCCCGCCGTCCGCCGGTAAAATCCGAGAGTGGCTTCAGCGGTCCGGCGCCAGGGGAACAGCTCCGCCCGGCGGAGGCCGCGGATTTTCAAGGATTCGCGCGCCGGACTGTCCGCCAGGAGGCGGATGACCGTCCGGGCGATCTCCTCGGGATCCTCGGGATTAAAGTAGAGCGCCGCGTCGCCGCCGATTTCCGGAAGCGCCGACACGCCGGAGGCGGCCGCCGGCAGGCCGCAGGCCATAGCTTCGAGCAAGGGAAGGCCGAATCCCTCGGCCGACGAAGGAAAAACGAGCGCGGCCGCGGTCCGGTAGAGGGCCCGGAGATCGACGTCCGGGAGATACCCCGTTCGGCGGACCCACGCGCCGAGCCCCCGCCGCTCGATCGCCCGATCGACGTTTTCCCCGTCGCCGCCGGACCGGCCGGCCAAGACCAGCGGAATGCGTCCATGCCTCTCATGAACCAGGGCCAGGGCCTCGATTAAGGCCGGGACGTTTTTCCTCGGCTCCAGCGCACCCACGAACAGCAGAAATTCACCGGGGAGGTCGAACCGGCGCCGGACCGCGGCCGTTTCCTCCGGGGCGGCCGGGTCCTCAAAAAAGCGGTTCAGCCCAAGCGGCGTCACCATTATTTTTTCCTCGTCCAGGCCGAATCGTTCGCGGATCGCCCGGGCGCTGTACTCGGAGATCGTGATGACGCCGTCGGCCGAACGGAGGGAACGTCCGGTTTTGCGGAGAAACCGTGTTCGGGCTTCCCGGTCGGCCTTCTCCGGCTCTTCCAAAAAGAACAAGTCGCAGACCGTGACGATCGCCTTTCCCGACGCCGGGAGACGCAGCGGCGTCGGGGAATGCGTTATATCCAGTCGGCCGCCGAAGATCCGGTCGAGCCTCGGGCGGCCGAACATGTCCCAAGCCGCGTTGACCGCCCGGACGGGCCAGCGCTTATCGACAAACGTCAGCTTCTCAAACGGCGGGATCTTGGCCGGCGGGAAACGATCCTTGTAGGACGCCGAGAAAAGGCAGTACTCGTTGTCCCGGTCGAGGGCCGCCAGCTCGAAGAGGAGATTCTTGAAGTAGACGCCCACTCCCGTTTCCTGCCGGAGAAAGGGACGGACGTCGAATCCGATGCGCATTTTTCGTAAATGTATGACATCCCTCCGCGGGTGTCAATCAAAGGCGGGCCGGAGCCGGGCGCGATGAGCCGAGACTTTGAGGCCGGCCGTTAAAAGCACCCCCCGGCTTTCAGTCCGGCGATCGCCGCGCCTCATCCACCGAGCGGCCGGCATTAAGGCCGGCCCTCCTTCCGCCGTCTTCCGTGAAACCGATAGGCTCCGGATCTTGCGGCCGCCCGGGCGGTCCGGTTCTCCGGATCCGCCGCCTCCCATCTAAGGACATTTTCGTTTGGCCGTCCGCCTCGCCCGGCTTCGCTTGCGTCCGGCGGAGGGGAGTGTTATAAAGGAATCCACTCAAAAGAAAACAGGAGACGCGGATGTCTTTCGATAAAATCGCCGCCCGCCTCGACCTTTTCCGTGACGAGATGATCGATCTCCAAATCAAGCTCGCCTCCATCCCGGCCATTTCTCCCGCCTCCGGCGGCGAGGGCGAAGCCCGGAAGGCGGATTTTCTCATCGCCTATCTCCGGGAGTCGGGAATCACGGATATCCAAGTCATCCGGGCGCCTGATCTCGACGCGCCGGCCGGCTACCGGCCCAACATCGTCGCCCGCTACCCCGGCCGAAACTCCGCCCGGACGGTTTGGATCATGACCCACCTGGATGTCGTTCCGCCCGGCGAAATCTCCCTCTGGCAGGGCGATCCATTCAAGCCCTGGGTTTCCTCGGGCCGCATCTACGGCCGCGGAGTCGAGGACAACCAACAGGGCCTGGTCGCCTCCATCTTCGCCGTCAAGGCGTTTCACGATCTCGGCCTCGCCCCCGCCTCCAACGTGGGTCTGGCCATTGTCGCCGACGAGGAAACGGGAAGCTCCAAGGGCATCCCCCATGTCCTGAAAAATTCCGATGCCTTCCGCAAGGGCGACCTGATCATCGTCCCCGACGCGGGCAGCCCGGACGGAACGGAAATCGAGGTCGCAGAAAAAAGCGTCCTCTGGCTGAAAATCAAGATCCTGGGCCGGCAAACCCACGGCTCAACCCCCGAACGGGGGATCAACGCCTTCAAAGCCGGCGCCTATCTGGCCGTCAAGCTCGACCGTCTCTACGCCGCCTTCCCCGAGAAAAATCCGCTCTTCGTGCCGCCCGTCTCCACGTTCGAGCCGACTAAGAAGGACGCCAATGTCCCGAACATCAACACGATCCCGGGCGAGGACGTTTTTTATATGGATTGCCGGATTCTCCCCCATTACCGGCTCGAGGACGTCGAGGGCCGCGTCCAGGCGGCCTGCCGGTCGATCGAGAAAAAGTTCGGCGTGACGATCACCACCGAATCCATGCAGAGGGCCAAAGCCGCCCCCCCCACGCCGCCCGGATCAGCCGTGGTCGAAGCGCTGAAACGCGCGATCCAGGCGGTCTACCAGAAGGAAAGCCGCCCTATCGGAATCGGCGGCGGGACTGTGGCCGCCTATTTCCGCCGGGAAGGATTCGAAGCCGCCTGCTGGTCGAAAATCGACGACACCGCCCACCAGCCCAACGAATACTGCCTCATCGACAACATGGTCGGCGACGCCAAGGTTTTCGCCCACATCATGATGCAGGAATGAGGCCGGGATCTCAATGATCCGATCGGGAGGCTGGATCGAAGTCCCTCCATTTTCTTCGGCCGAGGAGGCCGAGCGGAATCAGGATCGGGACAAAGAACAGCAGATTCCAAACCGGAAGGCGTATTCCCCTTAAGCCGCCGTAAACCCGAATGACCCAGGCGGCCGAAGCGAACAAGACCAGGTAAAGCGGGATCATGATTTTCCAATACGCCCGGGCCGGATGCCGCCACGGAGCGAGGGCGAAGACAAGGACGACGGCGAGGGCCGCGATCCCCAGGCCGACGGCCGCCTCGGCCGCTCGGCCCTGAACGAAAAAGATCACGGCGAGGACAACGACCCAGAGAAAAGCGCCCAGCCAGCCGCAGATCCAGCCGATCCTCTCTCCCTTTCGGTTTCCCATGTTCTCCTCCTCGAACGAACGGCCCCTTGGCCGTTTTTCCAAGATAATGCCCCGCGCGGCGCCCTGTCAACCGCGGCCCGGGAGCCGGTTCGCATTGACAGCCCTTCGTTAATCCATTTTAATACGCCCATGGATTCCATCGGACAAAATCCTTCCTCCGCCCCTTCCGTTTCCGAGCTGCCCCGCGTTCTGGGGGTTTTCAGCATCATCGGCATCGTCGTCGGGACGATGATCGGTTCGGGCATCTTCATCAATCCGCCCAACGTGGCCAAGGTCGTGGGAACGCCGGAGATCATGATGGCCGTCTGGATCGTCGGCGGCCTTCTGACTCTTTTCGGGGCGCTGTCTCTGTCCGAGCTGGGGGCCGCCTACTCCCACGCCGGCGGAATCTACGTCTATCTCCGCGAAGCGTACGGACCGATGGTCGCCTTCCTCTTCGGCTGGTCGCTGTTCATCGTCATCGAATCAGGGACGGTGGCCTCCCTGGCCGTGGGCTTCTCGACCAAGTATCTCCCCTATTTCGTCGACCTGTCGCCGTGGCAGTCCAAGATCGTCTCGATCGGACTGATCCTGGCCCTGGCCGCCGTGAATTACCGGGGCGTCCGCAAGGGCGCGGGCCTGATGAACTTCCTGATGGTCATCAAGTTCGTCGCCCTGATCGGCATGTGCGTCCTTGTCTTCCTCCTGGTCAAGGGAACGCCGCGGAATTTTCTCTCGGCTCCCTCCGGAGCGGGGCCGGCCGGAAACGTCCTGAGCAATTTCGGCGTCGCCCTGATCGCCGCCTTGTGGGCGTACAAGGGATGGGAGACGAGCTCGTACAGCGCCGGGGAAATCCGCAACGCTCAAAAGAAGCTGCCGGTCGGACTTCTTCTCGGCATCGCCGCGGTCGTCTTTCTCTATATCGCGGCCAACCTCGCCTATCTCTACGTCTTCCCCGCGCCCGTCATGGCCGAGTCGCCGCACATCGCCGCCGACGTCATGCAGGCCGCGGTCGGACCGGTCGGGGCGTCGATCATCGCCCTGATCATCCTGATGTCCATCACCGGGACCTGCAACGGCCACCTGTTGACCGCCCCCCGGGTCTTTTACGCCATGGCTAAAGACGGATTTTTTTTCCGGTCCATGGCCCGGGTCCACCCGCGATACAAAACTCCCCACGTGGCGATCGTCGTCCTGGCCGCCTGGGGAGCCGTTATCTGCACCAGCGGGACGTTCGAACAGCTTTTCACGTTCGTCATGTTCGGATACTGGATCTTCATGGGCCTGGCCGTGGGCGGCGTGATCGTTCTCCGAAAAAAGAGGCCCGGCCTGCCCCGGCCCTACAAAGCCTGGGGATATCCGGTCACGCCCCTCCTGTTCATCCTGGCGATGGCCTTCCTGACCGTCAATTCGCTCGTCCGGACGTTTTGGAACTCGTTCGCCGGCTTGGGCCTCATCGCGGCCGGAATTCCAGTCTATTTCTTCTGGAAAGCCCGGGGGAAGAAAGCCCGGGCCTGATCGGCGGGCCGAAAGGAATCATCGGATGCTGAATCTCGACCTCATCCAGACCGTCGCCTTCGCCGGCGTCGTCCTCTTCATCGGATACGCCCTCTGCCGCTGGATCCGCCCCCTTTCCCGGTACAACATCCCGGCCCCGGTCGTGGGCGGCTTGCTGGTGGCCGTCGCCGTCCTGATCGCCCACCAGAACGGGGCGACGCTGATCTCGTTCGACACGACGCTCCGCGATCCCCTGATGATCGCCTTTTTCACGACGATCGGATTCGGAGCCAGCTTCTCCCTGCTCAAGGTCGGCGGCCCTCAGGTCGTCCTGTTCTTCATCATCGCCACGGTGGCGGCCGTCTTCCAGAACATCCTCGGCGGGGGCCTCGCCGTTCTCTTCGGCCTGCATCCTCTTTTCGGAGTCCTCAGCGGCTCGGTGACCCTGACCGGAGGGCCGGCGACGGGCTTGGCCTTCGCCCCCCTGTTCGAGCAGGCCGGAGTGGACGGGGCGGCGACCATCGCCGTGGCCGCGGCCATGTTCGGGATCGTCTCCGGAGGCCTGATGGGCGGACCGGTGGCCACCCGTCTCATCGAACGGAACAAGCTGCGGAAAGCCCAGGCCGGACGGAAAGAAGCGCCGGTGGTCATCGCCGAGCAGGTCGTCGAGGACAAGCTGGCCGAGGCCGAAACGGCCGCCCCGGGCGGCGAGGATAAGGAAGCTTACATCCTGCTGAAAAGCCTGGTCATCCTGCTCGTCGCCATGTGGATCGGATCCTGGGTCAGCCGGGGTTTCGCCGCCCTGGGCATCACCCTTCCGGCCTACATCGGAGCCATGTTCACGGCCGCGATCATCCGGAACCTGGACGACCTGACGCATGTGTTCGGTCTTTCCCAGCGGACGCTCGACGACCTCGGCCACGTCGCCCTCTCGCTGTTCTTGGTCATCGCCCTGATGACCCTGAAGCTTTGGCAGCTGGCCGGACTCGTTCTTCCCCTCTTCGTCGTTCTCGCCGGCCAGGTCGTTCTTCTCGTCCTGTTCTGCCTTGGGCCCGTTTTCAAGTTTATGGGCAAGGATTACGAGGCCGCCGTCATGTCCGGGGGATTTTTCGGCTTCATGATGGGAACGACGGCCAACGCCATGGCCAACATGAAAGTCCTCGTCGACAAGTACGGCCGGGCGCCCCGGGCGTTTCTGGTCGTCCCGATGGTCGGGGCATTTTTCATCGATTTCACCAACACCCTCATCATCACGGTCTTTCTCAACCTGATGAAATGAGGTCCTCCTCTTTTCACGGAGGGAACGGGAGCGTTTATTTCTTCCTCAAGCGCTCGGCTTGCGCTTTATAGTAAGCCGCGGCTTCCGGCTGGGAAAGGGCGGCTTTCGCGGCGGCTTTCTCATAATACGCGGCGGCCTTCAGCCGGTCTTTCATCCGCTCGTAGAGAAAAGCCGGGTTCAGGCAAGCCTGGGAAGAATCGGGATAAACGTCCGCGTTCAGACGGGATAAGACCGCGTCAATTGGGCCGAAGAAGGGGGCGCCGGCGAACGGCCGTGGAGGATTTATGACTTCCCGGATTCGGCGTCCTCGACCTCATACCGCTTGCGGATCGTCGTCCAGATGCCGGCGTTCTTAATGCCCAGCTTCTCGGGATCGAAATAGATTCCGGCGTTCCGGCGCTGGGCTTCGTAATCCTTCAGCGTGGCCAGGCCGACCTTGGACAACAAGAGGATGGCGATGATGTTCAGCCAAGCCATTAAACCGACGCCGATGTCGCCCAGGGTCCAAGCCAGCGTCGTCGAACGGACCGCCCCGAAAAAAGTCATCACCAGGATGAACACGCGGGCGACCTGGATGGCCGGGAGGCTTTTCTTTTTAAAGAGGTAGGCGACGTTGGATTCCGTGTAGAAGGCGTAGGCCATCAGGGTGGTGAAGGCGAAGAAAAAGAGGGCGACGGCCACAAAATAGCTGCCGAATCCGGGAATGAGGGTATCGATGCCCATCTGGGTCCAGACGGGGCTGGCCTCGACGCCCGGAATGTTGTTGACGATCTGACCGCCCTTGCCGTCGGCGACATTGTACGTTCCGGTCAGGAGGATCATGAATCCAGTGGCGCTGCAGACAAACAGCGTGTCGACATAAACCGAGAACGCCTGGACCAGGCCCTGCTGGGCGGGATGCCGGACCTCGGCCGCGGCCGCGGCCTGGGGCCCGGAGCCCTGTCCGGCCTCATTGGAAAAAATGCCCCGCTTAACCCCCCAGATGATCGCCGAGCCGACGATGCCGCCGAAGACGGCGTCGGCTCCGAAGGCGGAAGCGAAGATCATCCGCAGGACGTCCGGCAGCCGCTTGAGGTCGAGGACGATGATGACGATGGCCATGATGACGTAACCGATGGCCATGAACGGGACCATGAGCTCGGCCGCTTTGCCGATGCGCTTGACCCCGCCGAAGATGATCAGCCCGAGGAGGGCGGCGATGATGATCCCGGAAGCGGACGGGGACAGCTTCGGGATCACATTCCGGAAGGCGACGGTGATGGAATTGGATTGGATGCTCGGCAGGAGGATGCCGCAGGAAAGGATGGTGACAATGGAGAAGATGACGGCGTACCATTTTTGACCCAATCCTTTTTCGATGTAATAAGCCGGGCCGCCGCGGTAGACGCCCCCGATCTCTTCCTTCCAGACCTGGGCCAGGGCCGATTCGATGTAGGCCGAGCCCGC
>JAAZPG010000279.1 GCA_012797375.1 Acidobacteriota bacterium | reverse complement strand
TCGATCTCATCCTCGCCCTCGAGCGGGAGGAGTCCCTCCACGACCGGTTCATCTTCTTCACCTACCTCTACTACAACACCTTCTGGGGCCTGCGGATGCTCAAGGGAAAATCGCTTCTGGTCCCGACGGCCCATGACGAGCCGGCCCTCCGGCTGGACCTGATGAAGGAGGTTTTCTCCCGGCCGGCGGGATTCGTCTTCAACACCGCGGCCGAGCGGGCGATGCTGGCCTCCCGCTTCTCCTTCGAGGGCAAGGTCCAGGACATCGTCGGCGTGGGGGTGGACGTCCCCGACCCGGCCGGCTACCGGGAATTCCTCCCCAAGTACCAAGCCCTCGCGCCGTATCTCCTCTACGCCGGCCGGATCGAGCCGGGCAAGGGCTGCGCCGAGCTGTTTGAATATTTCCAGCGGGCGCGGCGGCGGGTTCCCGGCCTGAACCTCGTCCTGATCGGCAAGCAGCTCATGGAGCTTCCTCCCGATCCGAGGATCCGCTACCTGGGATTCGTCTCCCCCGAGGAAAAAAACGCGGCCATGGCCGGGGCCCTGGCGACCGTCCATCCCTCGCATTTCGAAAGCCTCTGCATGGCTGTTCTCGAGTCCCTGGCCGTCCGGACGCCGGTCCTCGTCCAGGAAGGATCCGATCCTCTCAAACAGCACTGCCTGGACAGCAACGGCGGGCTGTTTTTCTCCGACGCGTCCACGTTCGCGGCCGCCCTGGGCCTGCTGGCGGGGGGCGGGGAGCGCCTCCGGGCCGCTTTGGGTGAAAACGGCCTCCGGTACGTTCAAAAGCAATATACTTGGGCGTGTGTCATGGAAAAATATGATATACTCTTAGGGGTGTTGTAGTCCGAAGAGCGCCCGAAGAAATGGCATTCATCAACTACACGACAAACCAACTGACGATCAAGATCGTTTACTACGGGACGGGTTTGTCGGGAAAAACGACCAATCTCCGCTACATCCAAGCCAATATCGATCGGTCCTCGCGAAGCGAGCTGATCTGCCTGGAGACGGAGACCGAGCGGACTTTCTTTTTTGATCTACTGCCGGTCCGGGCCGGGTATATCGGGAATTTCAAGGCCACTTTCCAGCTGATGACCGTGCCCGGACAGGTTTACTACGAGGCCTCGCGGAAAAACGTCCTCGTGGGGACGGACGGCCTGGTCTTCGTGGCCGACTCCCAGATCCCGCTCCTCGACGCCAACATGGAAAGCTTGGAAAGCCTCCGCCGGAATTTCAAGGAGCAGCACACCGAGCTGGCCGCCTTCCCCCTGGTCTTCCAATACAACAAGCGCGACCTCTCCGACCTGATCCCGGTCGAGACGCTCAACAACCTCCTCAATCCCAAGGGGGCGCCGTTCATCGAGGCGGCCGCGATCACCGGACTCGGCGTCTTCGAGACGCTCAAGGAAATCGCCCGGATGACCGTTCCCCGGGTCCGGGAGAAGATTTTCGGGTTCGAGGGCGCGGAATATTCCCGGATCGGCCAGAAAGACGAGCTCGATCTGATATAAATCTCCCTCCGGCGCCGTCTCTTCCCATGGCGCCATGCTCATCAAAACGTCCAGCTCCGCCCTCCAGGGGATCGAGGCCTATGTCGTCGAGGTCGAGGTCGACATCGGCCCCGGTTTGCCCGATTTCATCATCGTCGGCCTGCCCGACGCCTCCGTCCGGGAAAGCAAGGAGCGGGTCAAGGGCGCCCTCCGCAACTGCGGCTACGATTTCAAGCCGCACAAGGTCACGATCAACCTTGCCCCGGCCGACCGCCGGAAGGAGGGGCCGTCTTTCGACCTGGCCATCGCCCTGGCTCATCTCGTCTTTTTGGACCTCGTCCCGGCCGAGCCGCTTCGCGATTACTGTTTCTTGGGCGAGCTCGCCTTGGACGGGCGGATCAAGCCGGTCAAGGGCGTGCTGTCGGCCGCCTTGTTGGCCCGGGAGAGAAAATTCAAGGGCCTCGTCGTTCCCAAGGACAACGAGAAGGAGGCCGCCCTTCTCGAAGGACTTGACGTCTTCGGCGTGTCCGACCTGTCTCAAGTCGTTTCCTTCCTTCATGATCCCGGCCGGTTCCGGCCCGCCCGCTTCGCCCTCTCCGAGCTGATCGAGCCGCCGCCGCCGGGACCGGATTTCCGGGAGGTCAAGGGCCAGCACCATGTCAAGCGGGCCCTGGAGGTGGCCGCGGCCGGCGGGCACAACGTCCTCCTTATCGGGCCGCCCGGCTCGGGCAAGACGATGATCGCCCGCCGCCTGCCCTCGATCCTCCCGGACATGACGTTTGAGGAGATCATCCAAACCACCCAGGTCTACAGCGCGGCCGGGTATTTAAAAGGAAAAGGGGCCGTCGGCCTCAGACCCTTCCGGGCCCCGCACCACACCGTTTCCGACGCCGGACTGATCGGCGGAGGGCTCGTGCCCCGGCCGGGGGAGGTCAGCCTGGCTCACTTGGGCGTGCTGTTTCTCGACGAGCTGCCCGAATTCAAGCGCAAGGTCCTCGAGGATCTCCGCCAGCCGCTGGAGGACGGGACGGTGACCGTCGTCCGGTCCGGCCACCGGGCGGTCTTCCCGGCCGCCTTCATGTTCGTCGCGGCGATGAATCCCTGCGAGGATGTCTTTCGGGGGCTGGGGGGAGGGGAGAAGGACTGCACCGAATCCCAGCGGTCGAAATACTACGCGAAGATCTC
>JAAZPG010000278.1 GCA_012797375.1 Acidobacteriota bacterium | reverse complement strand
CCGAATGAAGATCCGCGAATGCCGGGCCTCCGGTGCAAGGAGAGATCATGAAGCCGTCGCTGAAAAAAGCGGTTCCCGCCGTTCTGCTCCTGTCCTTCCTGTCGACCGTCCCCGGAAGCGCCGTTCGGCTAAAGCCGGGTCAGGACAAGCCGAAGGTTTCGACCGCGGATTTATGGAAGCTGGTCGAGGCCGCCGACCGTGACGGCCTCCCCCGGACGGCCATCGAGCACCTGAAGGAGATCGTCCGGCTGTCCCTCGAGGAGAAGAGGGAGGGCGAGGCTCTCCGGGCCCTGACCCGCCGCCTGGTCCTGGAGTCGGTCGTCGAGGGCAACAAGCCCGGGGCCCGGGTGGCCCGGATCCGGGAGGAGATCGACCAGGCCCCGGAGGGGATGAAAATGATGCTCCGGACCATCCTGGCCCAATGGTACCGGCATTATTTCTCCCGGAACCGGTGGCGGTTCGCCCAACGCTCGGCGACCGCCGGCGGAATCGACGAGAAGGATTTCACGACCTGGGATCTCCGCCGGATCGTCCGGGAGATCGACGCCCTCTACCAGGACATCCTGAAGGATGAGGCGTCTTTGAAAAGAACGCCCGTTTCGGTCTACCGCGATTTTCTCGAGCCGGGCGATCCGCCGGAGTCCTTGCGGCCGACGATGTTCGACTTCGTCGCTTTCGAGGCTCTCGGCTTCTACGTGTCGGGCGAGCGGGCCGCGGCCGCCCCCGAGGACGCCTTCGTCCTCGAAGCCGATTCCCCCGTCCTCGGCCCGGCGGACGAATTCATCCTTTATCGGCCGGAGACGACCGACGAGGATTCGCCGGCGCTCCGGGCGCTTCGCCTCTATCAAAGCCTTTTGGAATTCCACCGCGGCGACCGGGACCGGGACGTGTTCCTGGACGCCGATCTTCATCGCTTGGAAGCCATGCGGAACCTTGCCGCCGGCGAGTCCGCCTCGGCCCGGTACCTGGAGCGGCTGAAGGAAATCGCGGAGAAGAATCCGGCCTCGGCCTTTTCCAGCCTGGCCGATTATCTCCGGGCCCGGGAATTGAAAAACCAGGGCGACCTGGTCCAGGCGTACGCCCTGGCCGACCGCGGACGAAAAGCCCACCCGGCCTCCCTGGGCGGACGCAACTGCGACGCCCTGATTTCCGACATCGCCTCCCGCGATTTCGATGTCCGGAACGAACGGGTCGTCTCCCCCGGGACATCATCGGTCCTGGACGTCCGCTACCGCAACCTGACCGCCCTTCATTTCCGGGCCGTCCGGGATGACTTCGAGGCGCGGTTGGCGGCCGAAAACGCGGGGGATCTTTTTTGGCCGGGTGACGAGCCCGTCCGCGAGCTTCTCGAGCGGGAGCCGGCGGCCGCCTGGTCGGCCGATCTCCCGGCGACGGCCGACTTCCAGGCGCGCGCCGAGCGGGTCGCGGCTCCGGCCCTGCCCCCGGGATTTTATCGCCTTTTAGTCAGCGCCGATCCGGCTTTTTCCCGGGGAAAGAACAAGATCCAAGCCGGCTCGTTCTGGGTGAGCGAATGGGGGATTGTGACGGCCGGGGCGGGACGGGCCTTGGAGGGATTCGTCGTCCGCGGGGTGACGGGCGATCCCGTTTCCGGCGCGTCCGTCTCCCTTTATGATTGGGATTACGGAACGGACAGGCTGGTCAAACGAGGCGAGGGCCGGACCGACGACGCCGGCGCCTTCGCCCTCGCCGCGCCCGAATCTTATTCCAACCGTCTTTTGGTCGCCCGGGGAGAGAAGGGGATCGAAGTCGTTGAAACCCAGGTTTTAACGGGGTCCGGCCGGCCGGCCTCTTACGAAAGGGAACGGACGGTCTTCTTCACCGACCGCTCGCTCTACCGTCCTGGACAGACGATCCACTTCAAGGGTTTGTGCCTGAAGGCGGACGAGAACCGAGCCGATTACCGGATCCTGCCCCGGCGGAACGTCCGGGTGGTTCTCCGGGACGCCAATGCCCAGGAAGCCTCCGTCCTGACTCTCACGACCAACGATTTCGGGTCGTTCAGCGGAACCTTCACCGCCCCGGCCGACCGCCTGACGGGGACGATGACGATTTCGACCGAGAATCCCCGGGGATCCTGCCCCATCCGGGTCGAGGAATACAAGCGTCCGAAGTTTCAAGTGAAAATCGGTGTTCCGGACAGGGAGTTCCGTCTGAATGACGAGATCTCCGTGCCGGCCGAGGCGATGTCCTACGCGGGGGCGCCGGTCGACGGAGCCTT
>JAAZPG010000030.1 GCA_012797375.1 Acidobacteriota bacterium | reverse complement strand
CTTCAAATATCAGCGCCTCGTAAACATAAATGTCCGCCTGCTTCCAGCCGTTCCAGCCGATCCCAGCCTTGTCCTGGGCGCAGTGCCCCAGGAATTCCCGCAAGGTCCAGCCGGTTTCGGCCGCCACCTGGGGAAGAAAGGTCCCGTGTTGATTTCCTTTTTCGATATAAAGGCCGTGCTTGCCGAGTTCGATCTCCTTGATATTCTTGATCTTCCGCCTGGGAGTGAGAACGGAGATCTCGATCCGGATTTTATCGAGCTCCTCGGGACGGACGGGCGGGAAGCGGATGTCCCGGACGGCCGAGGCGGCGGCGATCTCCTGGACGACTTGGAATAAAGGCTTCCGCGGCTCGAACGTCCCCAAGCATCCCCGCAGGTCGCCGTTCTTTCTCAGGGTGACAAAGGCGCCCGCCGGTTCCCGCAGGATCGGAGCGTATTGCCCGGGAGCCAGGCCGGGGAGCGGCTCGGCCTTGGCCGCGGCTTCGACCGACGCCCGGGCGATCCGTAAAAGAACCTCCCGGTCCTCGGCCGAAAGCTCGAACTTCTTTTCCTCTCGTTCGGAGACGGCGATCGCCTCATAGCCGACCACCCGGGACTTGTCCCCGTAGGGTTCGACGTCGCCGGAATTCTTGGAGTCGACCCGGGTGAATTCCAGGTCCGCAACCCCTTCCGTGAGATAGAGAAGCGTCAGGGCCGCCGGCCAGGCGCACATGCTCGTGACCAGGCCGGGGAGCCCGAGACGGGCGTTGGACCGTAGGACATCGAGAAACCGGTCCGGATCATTGGCGCAGAATCCCTCGGCCGTCGCCGCGTCGGCTTTCCGGGCGTCATCGGCGGAAGGGTAGTGGGAAAAATCGGCGCTGACGACGAACAGGTTGTCCTTCGTGAAATACGGTTTGAGGGCCTCGGCGATTTTTCGGCAGACGGAGGGCGTCTGGGTCGCCAGGACGATGGGCACGATTTTGAACGGCTTGTTCAAGCGGACCTGGAGGAACGGCAACTGGACCTCGACGCTGTGTTCCTCCCGGTGCGCTTCGGGATCGCCCGTAAAACAGGACCGCGTCCCGGACAGGACGGCCGTCACCTCCCGATCCACCTCGACCCGCCCCAAAGGCGTGAGATAATCTCCCTCGGTGAAGACCGAGGCCTTGCCCAGGTCGAGCCGGTGGGACGAGGCCAGGATGAAGACCCGGGCATAGGGATAATCGGCTCGGACTTGGTTGTAGCCCGAGGCGGCCACGCTCCCCGAAAAAACGTATCCCGCGTGAGGAACGACCAGGGCCCGGACGGTCCCCGGAAGCGGGCCTTTTTGGCCGTTTTCCAGAAAAGCCGAGACCATGTTCCGGAGAGCGGCGGGGTCGGCCGGGTAAAACGACCCGGCGACCGCCGGTTTCCGGTCCGTATCGTCCAACGGCGCGTTCATCCGGCCGAATGCGGGAAAAACGAGGACGAAGACAAAACCAAGCAGGGCCGGGACGATCTCGAGACGCATCTTCATAAATCGAGATTAAGCCCGGCCCGGCCGCCTGTCAAGGCATTCGCCCGCGGCCCGCGTTCTTTTTCTCCCGCTTTATTCATGAAAATCCGGTCTTCCCCTCCGCGCCTGGCGGCGAAAGCCGCATTCCCGCCGGCGGAACGGATTCATAAGCGCCCGGCCCGGCCGACGGCCCGGACGCCGCGGGGCGTCAACCTCGTTTTCGATTCCTCTCCCCGGCCGAGAGAACCGCGGCCCTCTCGATTCGTGGAT
Source organism: Acidobacteriota bacterium (assembly GCA_012797375.1). Taxonomy (GTDB): domain Bacteria; phylum Acidobacteriota; class Aminicenantia; order Aminicenantales; family UBA4085; genus JAAZPG01. The sequence continues at coordinate 9,213 of JAAZPG010000030.1, read as the reverse complement.
AATGCAGGTTATTTATCCGAGCGTCTTTTCTTGTGCCCGAAGATCCCTCCGCCGAGGAAGAGCCCGGCTCCGATGACGAAGCCGAAGTTGTACCATCCGCCGTTGTTGTGGACCTCGTAAAGGCGGACGGTCTTGCTGAAGATCGAAATGATGAAGGTGACCGGCGAGATGAGGCCGTGCCACAGGCCGAGCCAGAAGCCGGCGACTTTCCCCTCGGTGTCGGGCGTTTTCTCGGCGGTGTTCGGTCCGGGCGCGCAGCTCCAGGCGCAAAACACGGCCAGGGTTGCGAGGACGACGGCGGCGGTCGCTTTTTTCATGGGCCCTCCTCTTTTTCTTTTTTCATCATAAGCGGACGGCGGACCGGCGTCAATATCCGACGGGAAGAGGCGCGCGTTGACCGGCCGCGGCCCCTCCCTTATACTGGCTTCGAGGAAGGAACCCAAGCCGCGGAGGGGAAGAAAACCGGCGTTCCGTTCGTCTCAAGGACGCCGCGGGACGCGCGGATCATGTCGGACCGATGAAAACGCCAAGCCGGGAAGCGGCGGCCGGAGAACGGAGGGAACGCCTCTTCTGGGGAGCCTTCCATATCCTCATCCTGGCTTTCGCCGTCTGGCTGGTTTCCCCGTTCATCGTCATCTCCTCCTCCGCCTTTTCCTCCCGCCAAGGATACGGCGTTCGCCTCGCCCTCGGGCTTTTGATCTTCCTCATGTATGTGGGGAAATGGTCGTTCGACGTCCTCGCCCCCCAAGGCTTGGCCCGCCGGGTTTCCCGGCTTAAAACCGCCGCCTTAATCGTTTACATCGTCATCGTCATCAGCTTCATGATCTACATCGTCGCCCAGGCGGCTTCGCTCTATCTGCGGACGGCCGTCGACGAGTCGGCGGACAATCCGGACCAGGTCATCACCCGCCTGGAACGGGTCGAAAATCCGGCCTTCGGCCCATCCGCATTTTTCCCTTGAACCAAGAGGAAAAACAGGCGATCGGGCGGGGCCGGAAGGCGAGCGGTTCCCGGCCCTTGATTTATCCCCGAAAATGAGTATAGTTTCCGCATTCCGTCTTTTTTGGGATGGCGGAAAAGAAGAAGAAAAGGAGGAAAACATGAGAAAAATCACGCTGTTATTGGCGCTCGGGCTGCTGGTCCTGGGCACCGCCCAGGCGGCCATCATCACGAACACCAACCAGAGCACGGCATACATCCGGATGCTGTCGCGGAACGCGACGACCGAGATCGATGCCGTCTACTACAACCCGGCCGGCTTGGTCCGGCTGGCCGACGGCTGGCATTTCTCCCTGTCCAACGAGACGATCTCCCAGACTAAGACCGTCGTCAACGACTTCCCGCTGCTCAATAACGGAACCTACGAGGGCAAGGTCAGCGTCCCCATCTATCCGGACGCTTACATCGCCTGGAAAAAGGGAAAGATCGCCGTGTCGGTCGGATTCGGCCCCAACGCCGGCGGCGGCTCGGCCGATTACCAGACCGGGCTTCCCTCGTTCGAAACGGGGATCTCCATGCTTCCGACCTTGATTACGATGATGGGCCTGCCGACGACCAAGTATTCGGCCGACATCGCCTTCAAGGGGAGCTCGGTGTTCCTCGGATTCCAGGGCAACCTCTCCTACGCCTTGAGCGAGACCTTCTCCCTGGCCGCCGGGTTCCGCTATATCTCGGCGACCAACACGTATGAGGGCCGGCTGAAATCGGTGATGATCAATCCCCAGCATCCCTTGCTGAATCCCTCCGGCGGGATGATGTCGGCGGTGACGTTCTTCACGGCCATCGGCCAGCCGGGCTTGGCGGCCATGGTCGCCGACAAGGCCGTCGACGCCAAGCAGACGGGTTCGGGCTTCACCCCGATCCTCAGCCTCCACTACAGCCCCATCCCGGAGCTCAACCTCAGCGCCCGCTATGAATTCAACACCAAGATCGAGCTGACCAACAAAACGACGGTCGACGGGACGGGATTGTTCCCGGACGGCCAGAAGACGCACGGCGACATTCCGGGTTTCCTCGCCCTCGGGGCGGATTACGGCATTTCGCCCGATTTTCGGGCCTCGCTGTCCTTCTCCTATTACTTCGACAAGAACGCCGATTGGGACGGGCGGGAAGACTTGCTCGACAAGAATTCCATCGACCTTTCCTTCGGCCTCGAGTATGACATCTCCGACCTGATCATGGTCAGCGCGGGCTACCAGCTGTCCCGGTACGGGCTTGTCGACGACTACCAGTCGGACATGAGCTATGATCTGAACGCCGACACGTTCGGATTCGGCGGCCGGATCCGGCTGAGCCCGAACTTCAACGTCGACCTGGGCGCCCTGATCGTCAATTACAAGGATTACTCGAAGAACCTTCCTTATCCCGCGCTCGGGGCTTCCTTCCGGGAGCTTTACCAGCAGACGACCTTCGTCTTCTCCATCGGCGCGTCCTACCATTTCGGCGGAGCGGCCCAGGAGTAGAGAAGAAACGATCATCGGATTTAAAATGAAAAGGCGGGAGGGCTTTCCCTCCCGCCTTTTTCTTTGAGGGGTGAAGCAGGCTGTTTTTCAGGGAATTAAGCTAAAGGGGTAAAAGGAGGGGTTCCTGTCCAGCCTGCACAACAGGAGTGAGTACACTATAACCTATCGTTTAGATAAAGTCAAGTTCGTTCGTTCCACCCCCCCTCCTCGTTGACACCCGGCCGTTTCTTCTGGTATTTTTCCCTGCAACATGTTCCTGCTGGTCGGTCTCATTCTCGGTTTCGTCGCCGCCATCCCCCTCGGGCCGGTGAATGCCTTCGTCATTTCCCAGTCGATGAAACGGAACTTCTTCCACGGCTTCGTGGCCGGGGCGACCGCCGCCGTTCTCGATTTCCTTTATTGCTTGATCTCCCTGCTCGGGATCGCCCTCATCACCGTCAACATCACTCGTTTCCAAATCCCGCTGAAAATCGCGGCCGGCATCATCATGTTGATCATCGGCTGGCGGCTCTACCTGACGTCGAAGAAGCCGGTCATCCCCAAGCAGGAAAAGCTCCCTACCTCCTTTACGCCTCGGCCGATCCTCGGCGTCATCCTGCTCTACGTCTCCAACCCGTCGCTGTATTTCTTCTGGATCTGGGCGGCCGGTTGGGCCGCCGGGCACGGCTGGATTCTCAATTACGCCGCCGCCCCCTATTTATTCGCCGCTTCGTGCGGGCTGGGCGGCTTTATTTGGTACACGGTGGTTTCCTATTACGTCTCGCATCACCATCACCAATTCAAACCCCGGACCTTCCAGCGCATCTTCCTGATCTTGGCCATTGTCATGACCGGATTCGCCGTTTATACGTTCGCCGGCATCTTTCTCCATTTCTAGGAGCCGGCGTGCCCGACATCCGTCTCCGTCCCGGCCATGGATTCCCCTCCGCTTTCCGCGGCGGCCGCCTTCCCGCCCTCCCATGACCTTCGAGAAGGGAACGAGAATCCGGCTGTCGATAGAGAAAATCGTCTATCCCGGCCGGCGCCTGGCCCGGCATGAAGGCCGGGTGTATTTCACCGACGAGGGATTGCCGGGGGAGACCGTCGAAATCGAGATCCTCAAGGAACGCGCCTCCTTCGTCGAGGCCCGGACCACGGCCGTCCTTTCCCCCTCTCCGCGGCGGATCCCCGCCCGCTGCGGCCACTTTTCGGCCTGCGGATCCTACCAAGTCTTGCCCTACTCCGAGCAGCTCGATCTGAAGAAGTCCCAGCTCCGGGAGATGTTCCGGCGTCTTGGGACCGGCCCGCTTTTCGAGCCGGAGGTCACCGCTTCCCCCCTGGAATGGAACTACCGGAATAAAATCCGGTTTTCCGTGAGAGGATCCGGCCCGGACGTGTTCCTGGCTTATCATTCCCCGGGTTCCCGGGCGGCGTTCGTCCCGACGGACGGCCGCTGCCACCTCGCCTCGGAGGCCTCCTGCGCCGCGGCCCGGACCGTCCTGGAGGCCGTCCGGGACGGCGGCCTCACGGATCTCGAAGACGTCGAAGCCCGGGAAAGCCGGACCGAGGGGACCCTCCTCCTCAACTTGTTCTGGCGGAAACGCCGGCCCGAGAAGGCCGCGGCCGCGGTTCGAGACGCCCTCGCCGCGCGTTTTCCCGTCTCCGGCCTCGTTTCCTGGGCGCCGGGAAGAAGCGGCCGATCCCTTCCCTTCCTGGAAGACGGCCGGGAGATTCTCCTCGAGCGAGCGGCCGGTTTGACCTTCGAAATCGGGGCCGGATCCTTCTTTCAAGTCAACGGGGCGATCCTCCCTCTCGTTCTGGAGGCCGTCTCGGAAGCGGCCGGCCTCCGGGGCCGGGAAATCGTCGCCGACGTTTACAGCGGCGTCGGGACGTTCGGCTTGGCGCTGGCCCGCTCCGCCGCCCGGGTCTTCGTCATCGAGTCGTTTCCCGACAACGTCCGCCGGCTCGAGGCCAATATCGTCCGAAACGGCCTCGGCAACGTCGAAGTCCTGGACGGATCGGCCGAAGCCTGGATGAAAGATCTGGCAGGGCGCGGACTGGACACCGTCATCCTCGATCCTCCGAGGAAAGGATTGGACCCGGCGGTCGTCCGGGCCCTGATTGAACGCCCGGCCGGAAAAATCATCTATTTATCCTGCAATCCGGCCACTCTTATCCGCGACCTGGGCCTTCTCGGGGCGGCTTACGCCCCGGCCTCGGTCCGGCTGTTCGACTTCTTTCCCCAGACCCCCCACATCGAAACGTTGGCCGTCCTCGTCCGGAAATGACCAATCAGCCGGCGGCCGGCGAGCCGGCCAACTGCCCGCAAGCCGCTTGAATGTCGCTTCCCTTGGAGCTCCGGACGGTCACCGCGGTCCCTTTGTTCCTGAGCCGCCCGGCGAAGGCCGAGGCCGCCTCGGGATCCGGCCGCTCGAACGGAAGCCCCTCGACCGGGCTGAAGGCGATCAGGTTGCCCTTCGCCCCGAGACGGCGGGCGAGCCGGGCCAGCCGCTCGGCGTCGGCCGGCCGGTCATTGACGCCCTTGAGCAGGACGTATTCGAAGGTGATTTTCCGCCCGCCGGCCGCCAGATAATCCTCGCAGGCGGAAATCAGCTCGGCCAGGGGATATCGCCGGTTGACCGGCATCAGGCGGTTCCGCGTCTCGTCGTCGGCCGCATGGAGGGAAATCGAAAGGTTGATCTGGAGGTCGATGCGGGCGAAGCGCTCGATCCCCGGAACGAGCCCGCAGGTGGAGACGGTCATGCGCCGGGCGGCGAATCCGAATCCGCGGGGATCGTTGAGGACGCGGAGGACCCGCTCGACGTTGTCCAGGTTGTCCAGCGGCTCGCCCATCCCCATGAATACGAGATTCGTCAAGCCGGCGTCCGGGCCGCTCCGGAAATGCAGGACTTGACCGAGAATCTCGCCCGGCGTCAAGTGGCGGTGGAAGCCGCCCTTCCCGCTGGCGCAAAACGCGCAGCTGAACTTGCATCCCGCCTGGGTCGAAAGGCAGATCGTCCGCCGGGTCCCGGAGGGGATGAACACCGTTTCGATATTCCATCCGTCGGAAAGCCGGAACAAGGTTTTCGTCGTCCCGTCGGCCGAGCACCGGATTTCCACGGCCTCCAGCGGCCGGAGGGAAAACCGGGCGGCCAGCCGGTCGCGGAGAGGCCGCGGCAGGTCGGTGAATTCGGCGAACGAGGACGCCCCTCTCCGGTAGAGCCAGGCGAACACCTGCTCGGCCCGGTAAGCCGGCTCGCCGTCCTCGGCCAGGACGGCCCGCAGCTCGTCAAAGCTCAGGTCCCGGATGTCCCGCATGGTCGATTTGCCCTCGGCGCGCTTATTGAGCCTTCATTATACACGAATCGAAACGGCCGAAATCGCCTTCTCCAAACCATGGGCCGCCAAGCGGCCTTTATTTCGGGGTTTCTCCACGAAGACGCCGACCTTCCCTTTTCCGGCCGATGAGAATTTCAGAAGAAGGATTCGAGGCGTTATCCGGCCTCATCCCGACATCAAACCGGGTTCGGGGACGCGAGCAGGCTCCTGGATATTTGACGGGAACTCTGCTATAAGTGGGAGCTTCCGACCGTCATGTTCGACAGCTTGATGCAGACGCCGCACATCGGAGAGATCCTTTCTCTCGCCTCGGCCGTCGTCTGGGCCGTCTCCGTGATCCTGTTCCGGATCGCCGGCGACACCATCCATCCCCTGGTGATGAACTTGTTCAAGAACGTTCTGGCCCTGGTTCTCCTGGGCGGGACGGTCCTCTTCATCGGCGGGGCGCCGGACCTCCCGCCCCGGATCTTCGCCCTCTTCGTTCTCAGCGGCATCCTGGGCATCGCCCTCTCGGACTGGCTGTTTTTCACGGCCCTGGTCCGGCTCGGAGCCGAGCTGACGGCGATCGTCGACTGCGCTTACAGCCCCTTCGTCATCGGCCTGTCGTTCCTCTTTCTCGGCGAGCGGATGAACCGCCTCCAGATCGCCGGGGTGGGCTTGATCCTCGGGGCCGTGATCCTGATCACCCGCAAAAAAACCGACGAGCGGCTTTCCCGTCGCGCCCTCCTGTCCGGCGTCGGGATCGGGATCGTCTCGATGCTGCTCACCGCGGGCGGCATCGTCCTCGTCAAACCCTTCCTCGGAGGGATTTCGGTGGTCTGGGCGACTCTGATCCGGATGACCGGAGGGGCGGCCGCCGGGCTGGTCTTATGGGCTCTGCATCCCCGCCGCCGGGAGCTTTTGCGGCCGCTGCGGGCGGGGGCCAACTACAAGCTTTTGATTCCCGCCTCCGTGCTTTCGGCTTACTTCTCCGTCCTCATCTGGATGGCCGGGATGAAATATACGCTGGCCTCAGTCGCCTCCGCCCTCAATCAACTCAACACCATCTTCGTCTTCCTGCTGGCCGCCGTCGTCTTGAAGGAAAAAATCACCCCCCTGAAAGCGGCGGCCGTCGCCCTGGCCTTCGCCGGCGCCATCCTGGTCTCGATCCGGTTCTGAGCCCGTCCCGGGGAAACCGGCCGGGCCTTCCCGCGCCGCCCGGGAACCAAGGCGGCCGAATCGCTGCAGGGAATTCTCGGCGGCGGTCCCGCCGTCGATATTGCAGCCCCGCCTTGGAATTATTACAATGGGAGAGTGAAGATTCCGCGCTCTCCGGTTCTTGTCCCCCTCCTCCTGTTCATCGTTCTTCTCCTCCTGGCGTCGGCCGCGGGCTGGATTTATTATTCCCAATCCAAGGAACAGATCCTGGCGACGGCCGCGGCCAACCTGAACGCCGTTGGAAATCTCAAGGTCTCCCTCCTGGACGGCTGGCGCCGGGAGCGGCTCCGGGACGCGGCCATCATCTCCGCCAACCCGTTCAATCAGGCGATGATCATCCCTTTCCTGGAAGCGGATCCCGCGGTTTCGACGGCCGACCCCCGGATCAAGGCTTGGCTGGATTCCCTCGTCAAGGCGAAAGGCTACATGGACGCCGTCCTGCTCGACACGGACGGACGAGTGAGAATGGCTTCGGGCTCCAGCGGGCCCGTCATCGGAACCAACGCCGAGGAAACCATCGACCGCGTGCTCGCCACGGGCGAACCGTATCTTTCCGGCTTTCACACCTCCTCCGAAATCGGGTTGAAGGCGCACCTCGATCTGTACGCGCCGGTCTCCGGCCGCGGGCCGGACGGGAAAGTCTCCTGCGACGGCATCTTCCTGTTCCGGATCGACCCGGCCGATTTTCTGATTCCAACGATGCGGAGCCGGGGCGCGCCCGGCCGGAGCGTCGAGACATTGCTTGTCCGCCGCGAGGGAGACGACATCCTTTTCCTGCAAGATCCGCGGTTCCGCCCGGACTCCGGCCTCAAGCTGCGCCTCCCCGCGGCCGAGGCCGACCTTCCGGCCTCCATGGCCGAAAGGGAGAAGAACGGCGCGTTCGAGGGAACGGATTACCGGGGCGTCCGCGTCCTCTCGGCTCTCAAAGCCGTCCCCGGAACATCCTGGCGGGTGGTCGCCCAGGAGGACTTGTCCGAAATCCTGGAGCCCCTTTTAGCCAGAATGTCGTCTTTCGTTTCCATGATCATCATCCTCTGTTTCGGGACCGGGGTCATGCTCCTGTTTTGGATCAAGCGGCGCGAGGCGGCTTATTTCCGCAAACAGTATGAGATCGAGCACGACCGCTTGGCCCTGGTCCAGCACTTCGAATACCTCCACAAGTACGCCAATGACATCGTCATCCTAGCCGACCGGGATCACCGGGTGATCGAGGCCAACGACCGAGCCCTGGCGGTTTACGGATTCAGCCGGGCGGAATTGATCGGGTTCAGGGTTCCGGATCTGCGGCCATGGGAAGCCCGGGCCGACTTCCCCCGCCATCTCGAGGAGGCGGAAAAGACCGGCAGCCTGATTTTCGAGACCCGCCACCGCGACAAGGACGGCATCGCCTTTCCCGTCGAAGTCAGCCTCCGCTTGATCGATATCGGCGGCGCCCGGTATCACCAAGCCATCATCCGCGACATCCGGGAGAGAAAACGGGCCGAGAAGCGGATCCTGGACGCCCTTCGGGAAAAGGAAGTCCTCCTGCGGGAGATCCACCACCGGGTCAAGAACAACATGCAGGTCATTTCGAGCCTTCTCCGTCTCCAGTCCGCCAGGTTCACCGAGGCCGAGGTCCGCGAGGCCTTCCTGGAAAGCCAGGGGCGGATCAAGTCCATGGCCCTGGTCCACGAGAAGCTTTACATGACGAAGGACCTGTCCCGGATCGATTTCGCCGACTACATCAAGTCCCTGACCTCGACGATTTTCGCCTCCCATGAGGAGGACGGCCGCATCGCCCTGAAGCTTGACCTGGATAAGGTTTATCTCGACATCAACACCGCCGTCCCCTGCGGCCTCATTCTCAACGAGCTCATCCTCAATGCCTTGAAGCATGCCTTCCCCAACAACCGGCGGGGAAGGATCCGGGTCGAGTTACGGGAAAACGAAAAGGAAATCATCCGGCTGACGGTCCGGGACGACGGAATCGGCCTGCCGGAGGGATGCAAGCCCGGAAAGGTTGAATCCCTCGGATTTCAGATCATCGCCCTGCTGGCCGAACAACTCAGGGGATGGATCGACGTCCGCCGCGAGGGGGGCGCGGCGATCAGCCTGTGGTTCAAGCTGCCGTCCGTTCCCGAAACGAACTGACGGCGTCCGTTCTCCCGGGCGCCGCCCGGAAAGCGCGCCCCTAAGGAAAGTTTCTCAGCCGACCAGCCGATGAACGACGTCCACGGCGCTGGCCGCGTCCGGGGCG
>JAAZPG010000277.1 GCA_012797375.1 Acidobacteriota bacterium | reverse complement strand
AGACGGCGGGCAGGCCGTCTTCGCCGACGCCGTCGTCGAAGATCACGTCCGGAGCGATCCCCAAATCCGCGGCCGCCTGAACGTAGCGGTTCCGGAGGTCGCCGCGCCCCACGACGAGGAGCCGGGCGTTCCCGGGCTTCGCCGCGGCCCAGGTTTCGAGCAGGAAGCCGACGCCCTTGAAGGCGTGGGCCCGGTCCAGGCCTCCGACAAAGAGCACGACCCGGTCCCGCGGCCCGAGCTTGTACCGAGCCCGGAGCGCCGGGTCGATCGGCCGGGGTTTAAAGACGGACGTGTCGACGCCGGGCGGGACGGCCTCGAATTTTTCCGGATGCCGGCGGAGGGCCGGGGCCGCGGCCGAATGGGCCGCGTAATCGAGGGAGGTCACGATCACCCGGTCGGCCGCTTTCAGCACGGCGGGAAGGACGGTCTTCGTGTAGGCGGCCATCGCCGCGCCGGCCCAGCCTCCGGCCAGGGGATCCATCTGGTAGTTGACGACAAGCGGCATCCGCCGGCCGAGCGTCTTCTTGTTGAGAAGGACGGCCTCGGCCCCGCCGAAGAAGGGGTAATGAAGGTTGACGAGGTCGAAGCCGCGTGTCTCCGGCCCGAGCTGCGGGAGAAAGGCGCTGTTTCGGAATTTCACCGGGGGCTTCATCCGCCGGACCCGGTAGGGGGCGTCCGGTTCCTTCTCCGCCGGCCGGTAGGCCGGGCAGAAGACCGTGACGTCGTGTCCAAGGCGGGACAGCCCGTCGGCGTAGGAGCGGGCCATATTTCCCATCCCGCCCCGATAGGGAGGGAAGGTTGAGACGATGACGGCGATTCTCATGCGGCGCCCTCCACCCGCCGGCGGACCGGACGCCGGGCCTTGTGGAGAAGCATCTTGAAATTGATCCGCAGGGCCGCCGGCAACCCCACGAAAAACGACCGTCCCAGGCCGTACGCGGCGACGAGCTTCAGGTGCCTCGGAAAGAACAGCGGATTGAGCCAATAGGCCCCGGACTCGAGGGCGGCGGTCAAGTGGATGCGGACCCGCTCCCCGGCCGGGAATTCCGGCGTGTCGCAGGGGGCCTCGGTTACGGCGAGATCCAAGCCCATCAAACTGCTCGTGTCCTCCTCGAACAGGACTCGCCCGTGACGTTCGAACCAAGCCCGGGCGTCCGTCCCGCGGTGGGGTTGAAAGAGGTTCCAATAAATCCAGTCCGGCTTGAGCGCCCGGGCCAGCCGGATGGAATCGCGCTCGGCGGCGGCCGTGGCTCCGGGCAGGCCGATGATGAAGCAAACATAGAGCCGGAGGCCCCGGGCGCGGACCAGGCGGGCCGCCTCGACGATTTCGTCGAGCGTCTCGCCCTTGTGAATTGCCTCGAAGACGGCCCGGTTGCCGCTTTCGACGCCGATGCAGACGTGATCGACGCCGATCGCCTTGAGCAGGTCAAGCATCTCCTCGTCGAGGCGGTCCGCTCTGAGGTTGTCGATGTGCAGGGGAAGGCCGAAGCGGCGGTCCTGGTAAAGGCGGAGGAACTCTTTGAACCGTTCCAGGTCGTAGGTCGGGCAGTCGTCGACGATCCGGATTTCCCGGAGCCGGGGCCGGGTCCGGACCGCCCCGGCGATCTCGTCCAGGGCCGCCTCGAGGCCGCGGGTGCGGATCTTCCGCGTCGACAGGAACCGAACCGAGCAGAACGAGCAGGAAAAGGGGCAGCCGCGGGACAGCTGGACGGGGTACGACATCATCGATTCGGAGCCGAAGGCCGGGCCGAAATCGGGCGCCGGCGTCGCGGCGAGGTCGGGCGGCTCGGCCGAAACGACCCGGGTTTCGGTTCCCCGGCGAATCCGGGGCAGCTCCTCAACGAAAGCCCGATCGCATTCGCCCCGGAAAATCCAGTCCCCGAGACGCTCTCCGGCCAGGCTCTCGGCGTGAAGGGAAGCATGGGGGCCCCCGAGCACGATAGGGACGGGCGTCAACCGGCGGATTTCGGCGATGGTTTTCCGGGCCTGGCTCATGTGGGCCGTGTAGAGCGTCAGGCCGCACAGGTCGGGCGTAAAACCGGCGATCCAGGAGGCGACGGGCGGGGCCTT
>JAAZPG010000276.1 GCA_012797375.1 Acidobacteriota bacterium | reverse complement strand
GCGATCGATCCCCGGCCTCTCCCGCCTGTTCTCGAGGTTCGCGGCCTTAACCTCTGGTACGGGGATTTCCAGGCCCTGTCGGATGTTTCCGTCTCTTTCAAGCCGCGGGCGATCACGGCCTTGATCGGCTCCTCCGGCTGCGGGAAGTCCACCCTTCTGCGCAGCCTCAACCGGATGAACGACCTGGTCGAGGGCGCCCGGATCGAAGGGGAAATCCTGTTCAACGGGAAGGACATCCGCCGGAAGGACTGCTCCCTGACCGTCCTGCGGAAAAAGGTCGGGATGGTCTTCCAGCGGCCCAATCCCTTCCCCTTGAGCGTCTTCGAGAATATCGCCTTCGGCCCCCGGGTGCACCGCCTGGCCGCCGGCGGCGATCTGGATCGAAGGGTTGAAGAGAGCCTCCGGGCGGTCAACCTCTGGGACGAGCTCAAGGACCGGCTCAAGAAAAACGCCCTGTCCCTCTCGCTCGAACAGAAGCAGCGGTTGTGCATCGCCCGCCTCGTCGCGGTCGAAGCCGAGGTCCTCCTCATGGACGAGCCTTGCTCGACCCTCGACCCGATGGCCACGGCGAAAGTCGAGGAGCTGATGCGCCGGCTCAAGGAACGCTACACGATCGTCATCGTAACCCACAACATGCAGCAGGCCGCCCGGGTCTCCGACGAGACGGGCTTCATGCTTCTGGGCGAGCTGGTGGAGTTCGGCCGGACGGCGGAGATTTTCACCCGGCCGTCCGACAAGCGGACCGAGGATTACATCACCGGCCGCTTCGGTTGAAGATGCGCGCCCCGCCGATTATTCCTTCCCGGCATCCGCCGGAGCGGATTTGGCCCTGTACCGGGCCGGATCGTCGAAAACGTCGAGGACGAACACCCGGGTGAGGAAGGCGGCCGAGTGGACGGCGCCTCCGGGAATGAAATACCGGTCTCCTTTTCGATACGTCTTGGTCTCCCCCCCGATGGTCAGGGTCATTTCACCCTCGATCATCAAGCCCCATTGGCCGCAGTGGGCATGCGGCGGGACCTTGGAGCCGGCGGCGATGTCGAAGAAAACCGCTTGGGTCAGCTCCCCCTGGATCAGGCGGCCGCGGATCCCGGCGAGGGGAGTCTCGATCTCCGGCAATCCCATAATCATTTCCGGATAGATGCCCGGCATCCCCGCCTCCTCCGGATCGCTTTCGGGCGGCGATCCGCTTGTTATTTCTCGAGCTCGGCCAGCCAAGCGGCCGCGAACTCCCGGGCCGCCTGGGTCGCTTCCTTTCCCGCCCGGAAGCAGATCTTCCAATCGGAGGGCTTGTCTTCATAAGCTTCGTCGGCAAAATACATCCTCGACTTCCTCTTGACTAACTTGGCCGAGAAATCCACCCCGGCGCTCGTATCGAGGAATTCCCGGATTCTTCTCTTGATCAGACCGCGGACGTCCGCCGGGTATTCCTCCTCCCAAGACTTGAGCTGCTCGGCGTATTGCTCGGCGTTTTCCCCGCTCTCCATCTCCTTGCCCTGGCGCATCAGGGCCATCTGCCCGGGGTCCTTTTCCATCTCCTCCATCCGGGCCCGCATTTGCTTGATGCCCTCCTCCACCGCCTTTCTCGTTTCCGCATCGAGGCCGGCCAGGTTTTCCTGCATCTCGGCGACCTGCTTTTCAAAATTGGCTTTCTGCTGTTTCAGCGATTCATCGGCCGGGATGACCTTGTCGGGAGGGCCCGGCTTCTGCTCTTTCCGGAAAGCGGCGTAGGCGGCCTTGAAGGCGG
>JAAZPG010000275.1 GCA_012797375.1 Acidobacteriota bacterium | reverse complement strand
GACGGGATGTAAATCTCGACGAAGGTCGCGTACTGCCAGAAACCGAGGGCCGAGAAAAGGGCCAGGGAAAAAACGGCGGCCGCGCCGGTCGAGCCGGTCAGCCGGCGGACAATCGTGAAAAAAGCGGCCAGGGCGGCCAGGGCCCAGAGAATGTTGTGGACCTGGCCGGCGGCGATCGGATCAATCGAGGGAAAGACGGATCGAAGGCCCAGCCAGAATCCGCGGACGACGGCGTTGAACAAAAGATGATGCGGATGAAAGAGGTTCGTCCCCGAACGGACCGCCCGGGCGTATTCGAGGCTGTCTCCGGTCTGGGTCGCGGCCGGGAAAACGATCAGGACGGCCGCGGCGAAGACGATGACCGCGGCCGCGGCGGACAAGGCCCCGGCCGGCGAATCGGATGAACGGCGCAATCCCGCTTTTCCTCCTTGTCGCTTTTCCCCGCGATACCCTCCCGAAAAAACTATCACAACCTCGAGACGGAATCAATCGGCCGCCGGGATCTGTCGCTTCTCAAGGCGAGGGATGGACCGGCCCGTTCAGAGGGGAAACCCCGCTTGCCGCCGGGATCGTCTTGCCCTATATTGAAAAAGGAAGGGAGAGAAACATGAAGCGCAAGCTCGCCGCCGCCGCTCTCGTCCTGCTGGTCGTCCTCCTTCTCCCCGCCCAGCAGAAGCGCATCTACATCGCCAACGACGACCACACCGATTACCTCTGGGCGGCCGACGCGAATACGTATCGCGACGCCTTCCTGGCCATGCTCGACTATTACCTGGACCAGGCCGAGGCGACCGCCGCCGATCCGGAGCCCTACCGGAACCGGTTCAACGTCGACGGGACGTTTTGGATCCGGACTTATGAAAACAACCGTTCGCCGGCCGAATTCGACCGTTTGGTCCTGCGGATCAAGGACGGCTCGATCGGCGTTCCCATAACCCTCCTCAACCTCTGCTACGGGGCCATGCCGGCCGAAGCGGTCCTGCGGAGCATGTATTACGCCGGGCGGCTGGAGCGGAGATACGGGCTCCGCTTGAAGCTCGCCCTCTCCCAGGAAAACCAAACCCTTCCCCTCGGCCTGGGAACGCTTTTCTCGGGAGCCGGGGCGTCCTTTTTCTGGAAAGGCATCTGCGGCTGCGCCTCGCGCGTCCCCGACGCCTGGGACCGGCCGCTCGACATGTATTGGTGGACCGGGCTGGATGGGAGCCGGATCCTGACGAAATGGAACTCCATGATCCGGGGAAATTATTACGACCTCGGCGGCTACGCCGAAGCCCGGAACCTGCCCGAAGCCGTTTCCTTCGTCACCTCCGACGCCCGTTTCAAAGCCCGCCACCCCTACGACGTCATCGGCATTTTCGGCTACGGCGGGGACGACCTTAAATCCTTCACCGATCAGTTCCCGGCCGCGGCCGAGACCTTGACCACGGCCGACCGCCGGATCATCGTGTCCAACATCAACGATTTTTTCGAGGATTTCGCCGCCGCCCACGGCTCCGGCCTCCCGGCCCAAACCGCCGGCTTCGGGAACGAATGGGACATCCTGAGCGCCTCCCTGGCCGAGGTTTCCGGGCGGGTCAAGCGGGCGACGGAAAAACTCCGGACGGCCGAGGCGATGGCCGCCATGGTCAGCCTCCAGGATTCCTCGTTCATGCGAGGCCGGGAGGGCGCGGGGGAATCGGCTTGGATCGACCTGGGCTTGTATTACGACCATGACTGGACGGCCGACGGGCCGATCACCCGCGACCAGCGGGCCGCCTGGCAAAGAGAGCGGGCGGCCGGAATCGAATCCTACGTCGACACGCTGGACAAAGACGCCCGGTCCGCCTTGGGCGGAATGATCGAAAAAAGCGGGTCCAACCCTCGGTACTTCGTCTTCAATCCCCTCGGCTGGACCCGGACGGGGGAAGCGGACCTGCCGGCCGGCGCCGCGGAACAATCGGTCCGGGTGATCGATACGTCCACCGGGCTGGAAGCGCCGTCCCAGCGCGTCGTCCTCGACGGCCGGGCTTATCTCCGCGTCTGGACGGAAAACGTCCCCCCCGTCGGATACAAAACGTATGAAATCGCGCCCGGAGCGGCCGCGGTTTTCGACGGCCGTCCGACAGCCGGAGGAAACATCCTGGAAAACGATCGCTACCGGCTGGTGCTGGGGGCCAACGGCGCGATTCTCAGCTTGATCGACAAGCGGCGCGGCGGAAGAGAAATGGTTCGGCCGGCCGACGGACGGATGATCAACGACCCCGGCCCCGGCTCCGGGACGATCGAGGCCGAAAACACCGGCAACGTCTCCGCCAGCCTGCGGATCAAATCCTCAAGCCCCCTGGTCCACGAAACCGTCGTCACCCTCTACCGCGACTCCTCCCGGATCGACATCCGGAACGAAATCCGCCAGAACTTCAGCGGTCTCCAGACATGGGATTTCAACGTCAATCTCGACGATCCCCTGCTCCGGCACGAGGAGATCGGGGCGGTTCTCCTGGCCCGCCGGACGGTCGACGGCGGGCATTACTCGCCCAAGGCCGCCCGGACCGATTGGCTCACCCTCAATCATTTCGCCGACCTGTCCGCCGGGGAGACCGGGCTGACCGTGTCGAGCCCCGACCTTTCGTTCGTCCGCCGCGGGACCAGCACGCCGACGTTTCTCGACACGCGGACGCCGCGGATCTCCATCCTGGCCGGAGGCCAAGTGGACGGGCCCGGCCTCGGCATCCCCAGCCAGGGCGGCGACTCCTTTTTCCTCCAGCGCTTCGCCCTGGAGACCCACGGCGCGTTCGACGCGGTCGAGGCGATGCGCTTCGCCCTCGAGCACCAAAATCCCCTGACGGCCGGCGAAGTGACCGGGGGAACGAAATACCCGGCGGCCGCCTTCTCCTTGTTGACCCCGACGGCGCCCGGGGTTTTTATTTGGGCGGTCAAGCCGGCGGAAAACACGGCCCGGGGGGGCATCGTCGTCCGGTTGTGGAACCAGACGGCCGCGGAGACCTCTTTCAGCCTCGGTTTCAACGGCTTCGAGATTCTCAACGCCTCCCGGACGTCCCTGATCGAAACGCCCCTGGAAACGGCCTCGTTTCTAGGCAGCCTTCTTTCCGGGACGGTGCCCGGCTTCGGTTGGAGGGCGTATCACCTCGAGCTGAGCGGGGACGAGGTGATCGGCAAGGGGATCGGGCGGAAAATCATCCGCTGAGATCAAAAAACGAGGAAAAACCCGGCCGAGCCGGAGAGGCCGGAAATCGTCCTCGATCCATCGAAGTTCCAGGCGTACCGGGAGTCGAGACGAAAGCCCCATGTCCTCCCCTTCCCCGGCAGGAGGAGGAGGCCCGCTCCCGCGTGAGCCTCGGGATCGAACCGGTCCTTGAAGGCGGGGGCCGGCACCTCGATGACGAAACCATAGCGGGTGATCGAAGAGGCGGCTCCGGCCAGGGAAGCGTCCAGGCCGCCCCCGGCCGAGAGATACGGCCGGACGGCCCCGGAAAACGGCGCCAGGAAAACGCCCAGCGTGACCGAAACATGGGGACCGGCCGTGAGTTCGACAATGTCGCCGTCGGAGGGATCGGTCAGGACGACGGGCGACGTCCCGACGAAGCGGGCGTCGAATTCCGCGCCGAGGGTCCGGCCGAACATCCGGATCAAGGAAAAGCCGGCGAGAATCCCGTTGTGGGCCGGAACGACCGGGAAGTCGTTTTCGCCCAAGACATACTCCTCCGCCTTTCCCGAAGGAAAATGGTGATGGACGCCCCCGTAAACCGTCAGGGAATTCATCCGGTCCCGCGCTTCGGCCGTTCCCCCGGCCGCCAGGAGGGCGGCGGCGAATCCCCAGGCGACGGCCCGGCTTTTCATGGCCGGGATTATATCCCATCCCGCCTCATCTTGAAAGGTGAGGCCGGGCCTCCTATAATCACCCTGGAATTCACCGGCCCGGGGTATTTCGAGCCGCGGGCTTTCCCGATATGCTTTTTCCCGGCCGGTCGGCCCGGCAGTCTATTCAGCCGACACGGGGAGAAATTTCAGCCATGTGCGGATTGGTCGCATTTTTCAATAAGGACAAGCAAGCCGCCGATCCCTCGATTCTCCGCCGGATGGCCGAACGGATCGCCTACCGCGGACCGGACGAGGAGGGCGAGCTCGTCGAAGGCCCCCTCGGGCTCGCCCACAAGCGGCTGGCCGTCATCGATCTCCAGACCGGCCGCCAGCCCATGACCGTTGAGGACGTCACGGTTGTCTTCAACGGGATCATCTACAATTACCTGGAACTCCGCGAAGAGCTCGGCCGCCTCGGCCGGACGTTCACGACCGCCTCGGATACCGAGGTTCTCCTTCACGCCTACCTCGAATTCGGGGCCGATTGCGTCAAGCATTTCAACGGCATGTTCGCCTTCGTCCTTTACGACCGCCGCCTCCGCCGGCTGATGGCCGCCCGGGATCATTTCGGACTCAAACCCCTCTATGTCCACGAGGCCGGCGGCGCCTGGCTTTTCGCCTCGGAAATCAAGGCCCTCCTGGCCCATCCCGGCGTCGCCGCGGCCGTCAACGAGGAAGCGATCCGGGATTACACCGTCTTTCAATACGTTCTCGGCGGAGACACGTTCTTCAAGGACATCCGGAAAATCCCTCCCGGCCGCTATCTGCTGATCGACACGGAATCCGGGGACGTCCGGGAGGAATCCTTTTGGGATCTCGATTTCACCGTCGACACCTACCATACCAAGGAATATTTCCTCGACCGGCTGCGCGGGCTTCTCGAGGACTCCGTCCGCCTTCAGCTTCGGAGCGACGTGCCGGTCGGGACGACCCTCAGCGGAGGCCTCGACTCCAGCCTCGTGACCCTGCTGGCCGCCCGGCAGTCCCCCCAACCCCTCGTCTGCTTCACCGGGGCGTTCCGGGAAAGCTCCGCCTTCGACGAAACGCCCTACGCCCGGGAAGTCGTCCGCCTGGCCGGAGCGGAATCCCGGGAAATCTACCCCAAGATGGAGGATTTCATCGACACCCTCGCCGAGCTCGTCTACCACATGGACGAGCCGGCCGGCGGACCGGGTCTCTTCCCGCAATACATCGTCGCCCGGGAGGCCGCCGGGCGGGTCAAGGTCGTGCTGAACGGACAAGGGGGCGATGAGATTTTCGGAGGCTACACGCGCTATGTCGTCGCCTACCTCGAACAGGCGCTCAAAGGCGCCATCACCGAGACCAACGACGAGGGCGAACACATCGTCACCCTGAAGTCCATCCTGCCGAACCTTCCGGCCCTCCGCAGGTACACGCCCATGCTCCGCCGCTTCTGGCGGGACGGGTTGTTCGACCCGATGGCCGCCCGGTATTTCCGCCTGATCGACCGGAACGCCGGCGACCGGAGCATGTACACGGCCGAGTTCCGGGCCGGTTTCGATGACGACCGGATGTTCGAACGGTTTTGCTCCGTTTTCGATCATCCCCGGACGCTTTCCTATTACAACAAGATGGTCCACTACGACCTCAAGGCCGGCCTGCCGGCCATCCTCCAGGTGGAAGACCGGATGACCATGGCCTGCGGGCTCGAATCCCGCTCGGCCCTTCTCGACCGCCGGCTGGCCGAGCTCGTCGCTTCGATCCCGCCGCGCCTGAAGTTCGAGGGGGGCGATCTCAAGCACATCCTCAAGCTCGCCGCCGGAGACGTTCTCCCGTCGCGCATCCTGGAGCGGAAGGACAAGATGGGATTTCCCGTTCCCCTCCACCTCTGGATTCAAAACGGCCTCCGGGCCTATATCCGCGACATCCTCCTGTCCAAGGCCTGCCGGGAGAGGGGGATTTTCGATCCGGCCGCCGTCGAGCGGCTCATCGAGAATGAGGACGCTTACGGCCGCAAGCTCTGGGGGCTTCTGAACATCGAGCTCTGGCATCTCCGCTTCATCGACCGGCGGGGCGGGACGCCGTGATGAACACCGAAAAGATCGCCGTCGTCGGAGCCGGCGTCGTCGGCATTCCGATGGCCGCCGCCCTGGCCTCCGCGCCTCCCCCGGACGCTTCGGCGAAACCGGCCCGAGTCATCCTGATCCAGCGGAACTCGTCGACGTCGGGATGGAAGGTGGGCGCCATCAACGCCGGCCGGTCCCCGCTGGGCGGCATCGAGCCCGGCCTCGAACCTCTCATCCGCCGGGCGGCGGCCGCCGGAACGCTCCAAGCCACGTCCGATTTCAGCGCCCTCCGGGACGCCGGCGCGATCCTCTTTTGCGTCCAGACGGACAAGCGCGGCCTCGCTCCCGATTACGGCCCGTTGATGGAGGCCGTGTCGGCCACGATCCGCGTCCTCCGGGAAACTCCGGCCGGCCGGCGGACGCTCGTCGTCTTCGAGTCGACCCTGGCCCCGACCACGATGCAGACGGTCATGCGGAAGACGTTCGCCGACCACGGACTGGCCGACGGCCGCGACGTCCTTTTAGCCAACAGCCCCAACCGGGTCATGCCGGGTTTTCTCCTGGAGCGGATCCGGACGTCGGACAAGCTCATCGGCGGGCTGCGTTCGGAAACCGCCCCGGCCGTCGCCCGCCTGTACTCCCCCCTCGTCTCCGGCGGCCGCCTTCATCTGACGAATTGCCTGACCGCGGAAACGGTCAAGACGTTCGAGAACGCTTACCGCGACGTCCGGATCGCCTGCGCGGCTGAACTGGTCCGCCTGTGCGACAAGATGGACGTCGATTTTCACGCCCTCCGAGGGGAAGTCAACCGCCGGCTCGCCTGGGAAGACGGCGCTTCGGCCGACGCGGCCTTGGTTCCCGTCGGCGGGCTTCTCGTCCCGACCATCGGCGTGGGCGGCCATTGCCTTCCGAAAGACGGCGTCCTTCTGCTCTGGCGGATGATCGAGGCGGGACAAGACATGTCGGCCAGCCTCTTTCTTCAATCGCGGCGCATCAACGACGCCTCGCCCGCTTGGGCGGCCGATCGTCTCGAGGATCTCTGGGGCCCGCCGGCCGGAAAAAAAATCGCCCTCCTCGGGACGGCGTACCGCCCGAATTCCGAGGACACCCGCAATTCGCCGACCCTGGCCTTGGCGGCGGAGCTCGCCGGCCGCGGCGCGGCCGTCGTCCTGCACGACCCCCATGTCCGACCCGTCGACCAGAATCTCGAACGGACCGGGCTGGACGGATCCTTCACCCGCGACCTCGATCACGCCCTGTTCGGCGCGGACGGGGCCGTGATTTGCGCGGCCCACGATTTTTACCGCGAGGAATGGCCGCGGATCCTGCGATCGTTTCCGGGGAAGCCGGCCGTCTTCGACGGCTGTCACCTTCATTCCCGGGCCGAGTCCCCGGATGTCCCGGGACTGGGCAAGGGGCGGGCCGCCCCTCCGCCCGACTTGACCGGCTTCGCCTTGTCCTCTTTCCGGGCGGTCGAAAGAGGCGTCGCCCTGGAAATGGAGGCGTTCGCCGAATTCATCAACGCCGACGCCCCCGACGCCGGGAGCCGTCTCGACCTGAATGAGGCGGGCCGCCTGGCCGCCACGTGCGTCACCGGCTGCCGGCTCGCCGCTCCCGCCCCCGTCGACGCCCTTCCCGTTTTCCAGGGGTCATTCCTCTCGCTGGCCGAAAAAAGCCTGGAGCTCTCCCGGCGCAGGGAAAAGAATAATCCGTGAGCGAGCGGAAGGCGGCCGGGATTTCCTTCGACCTGGATAACCTCTGGTCTTATCTGAAAACCCACGGCGATCCGGGATGGGATACATATCCCTCCTACCTGGACCGCCTCCTGCCCGACGTCCTGGATCTTTTCGGCCGGCGCGGCCTGCGGGTTTCGTTCTTCATCGTCGGCCGCGACGCCGCCCTCGAAAAGAACCGGGCGGTCCTGAAGCTGATCGCCGAGGCCGGCCACGAGGCCGGAAACCATTCGTTCGATCACGAGCCCTGGCTCCATCGCAAAACAAAGCCGGAGATCGAGGCGGAAATCGGCCGGGCTGAAACAGCGATCACCGAGGCGACCGGACTCCGGCCCCGCGGTTTCCGGGGGCCGGGATTCAGCTGGAGCCCGGACTTGATCGAGGTCCTGGCCGCCCGGGGCTATCTCTATGACGCCTCCACGTTTCCGACGTTCATCGGCCCGCTCGGCCGTCTTTATTATTTCGCCCAGTCGAGCCTGTCTGAACGCCAGCGGGAGGAGCGCCGGAAGCTCTTCGGCGGCGCGGCCGAGGGGCTCCGGCCCGTCCGCCCTTATTTCTGGCGCCTGCGGGGCGGGACAACGCTTTTAGAGATCCCCGTCACGACCCTGCCGCTCCTGAAAACGCCGTTCCACTTGAGCTATCTTCTCTACCTCGGGGCGATTTCGCCGGCCGCGATGCGGACGTACCTGCGGACGGCCCTGGCCGCATGCCGGACCTCCCGGACCGGGGTGAGCTTTCTTCTCCATCCCCTCGATTTTCTCGCGGCCGCCGACGCCCCGGGACTCGGCTTTTTCCCGGCCATGAAGCTGGACCGGAGGAAGAAGCGGGCCCTGGTTCTTGACGCCCTCGATATTTTTTCCGAATATTTTGATATTCTACCGCTGGGCGCGTACGCCGAACGGTGCTTCGACGCCCCGGCGGCGCTCCCGAGGAAGGCCCTCCGATGAACGAGACCGACCCGCGTCCGCTGGTTTCCGTGATCTGCCCGGCTTTCAACGAGGCGGCCGTCCTGGAGCGGAACCTGGACCGGCTCGACCGCTATCTCCAAACGCTGACCGATTACCGTTTCGAAATCCTGATCGTCGACGACGGCAGCCGCGACGCCACCGGCGATATCGCCGAGGCTTTCGCCGCCGGGCGCGGCGACGTCCGCGTCTTTCATCATCAATTCAATTTCCGTCTCGGCCAGGTCCTCCGGACCGCCTTCCACGGAAGCCAGGGGGCGATCGTCGTGGTCATCGACGCCGACCTGAGCTACGCCCCGGAGCACATCGGCCGCCTGATCGAAAAGATGAGGACGAGCCGGGCGAAAATCGTCATCGCTTCGCCCTACGCCGAGGGCGGACGGACCGTGGGCATTCCATTTTTGCGCCGGATCCTGAGCCGGACGGCCAACTGGTTCCTCTGCCGGATGGCCACCCGCGACTTCTTTTCCGACAAGCTGACCAACATCACCGGGATGGTCCGGGCCTACGACGGCCCCTTCATCCGGTCGCTGAGCTTGTGGGCCATGGACGTGGACATCAATCCGGAGATCATCAACAAGGCCAAGATTCTCCGGGCCCGGATCGTGGAAATACCGGCCGTGCTCGACTGGACGGAACAGAACGCCCGGGCCGGAGGCCGCCGACGGAGGGTCTCCAATGTCCGGCTGATGCGGAGCGTCATCCAGAGCCTGGTTTCCGGGTTTCTTTTCCGCCCCTTTCTGTTCTACATCGTCCCCGGCTTTCTCCTCTTGATCCTTTCCCTCT
>JAAZPG010000274.1 GCA_012797375.1 Acidobacteriota bacterium | reverse complement strand
TGTTGATGCCGACGACCAGGCCCTTGAGGTTGACGAGCGGGCCGCCGGAGTTGCCCCGGTTGATGGCCGCGTCCGTTTGGATGAAATCCTCATAGGTGCGGCTGTCGCCGAGCCCCAGTTGGCGGCCCTTGGCGCTGACGATGCCGGCCGTGACGGTATGCTCCATTCCGAGGGGGTTCCCGACGGCCAGAACCCATTCCCCGACCTTCAGGGCGGTCGAATCCCCCAGCTCGGCGAAGGGAAGATCCTTGCCCTCGACCTTGATCAAGGCGAGGTCGGTGAGAACGTCGGTTCCGATGATATTCGCCTCGTATTCGTCCCCGGCGACGGTGAAGACTGAGATCTTCTTGGCTTTTTCGACGATGTGATTGTTGGTCAGGATATATCCGTCGGGGGAGATGAAGAATCCCGTTCCCTGGACGATGGCCCGCGATTCCTGGGGCGTCTGGCTCCGGGGCCGCTGTCCCGGCGAGCCGAAGAAGCGATCCCAAAAGTCGTCGAAGGGCGTGACCCGTCCCGTCATTCCCGGCTCGACACGCTCGGCGTCGATGCGGACGACGGTGGGGCCGATCTTCTCCGAAACGGCGACGAAATCGAGGTCCGGCCGGATCGGGGGAGTCTCGGCGAATAAATTCGTTCCCAGCGAACGCGTGTCGCCGGACAGGAAGCTCCGGGCTTCTGTTTTCTTTTCGGGCAGGAAGACGAAGACGTACCCGGCGGCCAGGACGCCGAGGACGAACGCCGCCGCCGCTATCCATGCGCTTCTTTTCGTCATCAGAGATCCTCCATCGGAATTGGATTCCGCTGTTGTAAGAAATTTTAAGATAGCACAAACGTTCCCTTGAATCAATTTCCGGATTCTCCCGGAACTTCAATATTCATAATCTTTTATCGAACAATCATCTTCCTTTTTGAACGATATTCGCCGTCCGGCCGTTGCATTTTCGCGCTTCCCCGGCTATCATCCTGAGGATGAAAAAAGGCCGGCTGATCGTCTTCGAGGGCATCGATGGGGCGGGGAAGTCCACCCAAGTCCGAATGCTCAAGCGCAAGCTTCGGGCCCGCGGCCGCGACGTCGCCGCTTTCCGGGAGCCTTCCCGAAGCCGCTTCGGCCGGACGCTCCGGGCGAAAGCGAAGGAAGCCGGATCCCTGACGCCGGCCGAGGAGCTCGATCTTTTCATCAAGGACCGCCGGGAGAATGTCGCCCGGAATATCCGCCCCGCCCTGAGGGACGGCCGGGTCGTCCTCCTGGACCGGTACTATTTTTCGACGATGGCCTATCAAGGAGCCAAGGGCCTCGATCCGGAATGGATCCGGACCGTCAACGAACGCTTCGCTCCCAAGCCCGACCTCGTTTTCATCCTCGACGTGGGCCCGCCCGAGGGGCTGGCCCGGATATCGAGGCGCGGGACGCGGGACGCCCTGTTCGAGCGCGAATCCTATCTGCGGAAGGTCCGCCGCCTCTTCCGGACGTTCCAGGGCCCGCGGTTCGTCCACCTCGACGGAAAACGCGACAAGCGTGATTTGGGGCGGGAGATCCTGGACCGGACCCTGGCCGTCCTTGGGGAATAGCGACTCATGGCCGCGGCGCGGAAAGGACTCAAAATCATCTTCCGGAGGAACCCCCGGAAAGCGGGCGCGGGAAGCCGCCGGAAAAGAGCATGGAAGGTCGTCCTCTGGGCGGCGTTTGTCGGCACGGCCCTGCTTTTCGGAGCGGTTTTCGGGACGTTCGTCGCGGTCCGCCGGACGCTTCCCGATCTCTCCGGCCTTGAATCCTACGAACCGGCCCTTTCCACCAAGGTCCTGGCCGACGACGGTCAAGTCGTTCGGGAAATCGGCGTGGAAAAACGGACGATTGTCACCTACGAGCAGATTCCGGCCGTCCTGCGCGACGCGATCCTGGCGACCGAAGACCCTCATTTTTTCAAGCACCGCGGGGTGGACGTTCGGGGGATTCTCCGCTCGGTCAAGGAGAACGCCCTCAACGTCTTCCGCCGCCGCAAGCTGCACGGCGGGAGCACGATCACCCAGCAGGTCGCCCGCAAGCTGTTTCTCCATCCTCTCCAAACCCTCCAGCGCAAGTTCGCCGAATGGTACGTCTCCATCCAGATCGAAAAGAAATACTCCAAGGACCGCATTTTCGAAATGTACTGCAACCAGTTCGAGCTCGGTCCGGGAGCGGCGGGGGTCGAGGCGGCTTCGCGTCTTTATTTCGGCAAATCCGTCGGCGATTTGATCCTCGAGGAAGCGGCCTTGATCGCCGGCTTGTACCGCGGCCCAACGCTTTATTCGCCCTACCGGAATCCGGCCCTGGCCCTCGAACGGCGCAATCATGTCTTGACCCGGATGGCGGAGGAGGGGATGATCACCGCCGCCCGGGCCGAAGACGGGCGGAAAACGCCGGTCGCCGTCCTTCCGCCGGGGCGGGAGGATTATGATTTCGGAGCATATTTCTTCGAGGAAGTCCGCCGGGCGATCGCCGAAAAATACGGGGAAGAGGCGCTTTACTCGGGCGGCCTGAAGGTTTCGACGACGCTCAACGCCGCCTGGCAGAAATTCGCCGACGAAGCCGTCCAGAACGGTTTGCGCGCCTATGACAAGAGGCACGGCTGGCGCCGGGACAAGGCGAATCTCCTGGCCGATGAGGCCTTTAAAGCCTCCGGGAAGAAGCT
>JAAZPG010000273.1 GCA_012797375.1 Acidobacteriota bacterium | reverse complement strand
GTGGGAGAGGTTTTCCGCCTCCGGAGCGCGATCATCTCCTGGCTCCGGAAGTTTTTCGACGGCCGCGGCTACATCGAGGTCGAGACGCCGATGATGCAGCCGCTGGCCGGCGGGGCCCTGGCCCGGCCGTTCGTCACCCACCATAACGCCCTCGACCTCGACCTGTACCTTCGGATCGCCCCGGAGCTCTATCTCAAGCGCCTGGTCGTCGGCGGGATGGAAAAGGTTTACGAGATCAACCGCAATTTCCGCAACGAGGGGATCGACTCCGAGCACAACCCCGAGTTCACGATGCTCGAGTTCTACGAAGCTTACCGGGACTATCACGACATGATGGACCTGACCGAGGAGATTCTCTGCGGCCTCTGCGCCGACCTCCTGGGCAAGGACGAGTTTCCCTACGGCGATCAGGTCATCTCCCTGAAGCGGCCGTTCCGCCGGCTCAGGTTCCGCGAGGCCCTGGCCGAGGGCAGCGGCCTGCCGGCCGAGGCCTTCGACGACCGGCCCCGGATCATCGCCTACGCCGAGGGCCTGGCCCCGGAGAAGAAGCCGCTGACTTACGGGCGGGCCCTGGACGTCATCTTCGACAAGCGGGTGAAGGAGTCCCTCGTCCAGCCGACGTTTATCATCAATCCGCCCAAGGACGTCTCGCCCCTGGCCAAGTCGGCCCCCGGAGCGCCCGAGGAAGCGGCCCGCTTCGAGCTGATGATCGCCGGCATGGAGCTGGCCAACGCCTTCTCCGAGTTGACCGATCCGGCCGAGCAGAAGGCCCGGTTCGAACAGCAGGCCGAGGAGCGGATGAAGGGCGACGAGGAAACCCACCCGATCGACCTCGACTATGTCCAAGCCCTGGAATACGGCCTGCCGCCGACCGGCGGCGAAGGCATCGGGATCGACCGCCTGGGGATGCTGCTGGCCGATCGGCGCTCGATCCGCGACGTCATCCTGTTCCCGCTTCTGCGCCCCCGCGAGGAGAAATAGGTCCGGATCATGGGATATGAGCGCTTCATCGCCCGGCGCTATCTGACCGCCCGCCGGAAGCAGGCCTTCATCTCGGTGATCACGGTCATCTCAACCGTCGGCGTGGCCATCGGGGTGGCCGCCCTGATCATCGCCGTCGCCTTGATCACCGGCTTTCAGAAAGATGTCCAGGACAAGATCCTGGGGGCGACGTCCCACTTGATGGTTTCGGAAGTGACGGGGGCGGGCTTGGCGGACTACGAGGCCGCGGCCGCGAAAATCCGCCCGCGCAAGGGCGTGACCTCCGTTTCGCCGGTGGCCTACGGGATGGTCCTCCTCCAGGGGGGAAAAGCCCAGGGGGCGATGCTCAAGGGCATGGATCTCGTCCAGGAACGGAAGATCCAGCCGTGGCTGGTCTCGCTGGAGGCCGGGACGATGCCCGGAGAGGGGATCGGAACGCGCGAGGGCATCCTTCTCGGCCGGGATCTGGCCTTCGCCGTCGGGGCGGGCGTGGGCGACGTGATCACGGCGGTGACGACTTCCTCCCGGCTCGGACCCCTCGGCCTGACTCCCAGGACGAAGCTGTTCCAGGTCACGGGCATCTTCCGGACGGGCTTGTACGAATTCGATTCGACGACCGCCCTGACCGGCCTGGCCGCGGCCCAGAAGTTCTTCGGCCTCGACGGCCGGATCAGCTACCTTCAGGTCATGATCAGCGACATCTTCGCCGCCGACCGGATGAAGGACGAGCTGAAGGGCCTCCTGCCCCCCTTGACGTACATCACGACTTGGACCGAGCTCAATCAATCGCTGTTTTCGGCCCTCAAGCTCGAGAAAAACATCATTTTCCTGACCATCACCCTGATCGTCATCGTGGCCGCCCTCAACATCATCGCCACCTTGATCCTGATGGTCATGGAGAAGACCCGGGACATCGGCATCCTGATGGCCTTGGGGGCGACGCCGGCCGAGATCCGGAGGATCTTTTTCCTCCAGGGGGCGATGATCGGGATCGCGGGAACGGCCGTCGGGACCGCCCTGGGGCTCCTCTGGTGCCTGGCGGCCAACGCCTTCGAGCTGATCCGGGTGCCGGTGGACATCTACCAGATCTCCTACGTCCCCTTCCGGATCATGCCCTTGGACTTGTTCCTCATCATCGGCACGGCCTTGTCCATCAGCCTGATCTCCACCCTGTTTCCCTCCCACCGGGCGGCCAAGGTCAATCCGGTCACGGCCTTGAAATATGAGTGAGATCCTGCGGACCGTCGACCTGGCGAAGGATTACCTCCTTCCCGACGGGGAGATTCTTCATGTCTTTTCCGGCTTGAATTTCTCCCTGGACCGGGGCGAAATCGTGGCTGTGATGGGGGCCTCGGGATCGGGGAAAACGACGTTTCTCAATCTTCTCGGCGCCCTGGATCGGCCGACCGCCGGGAAGGTTTTCCTCGACGGGGAAGACCTGTCGGCGAAGAACGCGGTTTCGCTGGCCCGGATCCGGAACGTGAAAATCGGGTTCGTTTTTCAATCCTTTCATCTCCTCCCGGAATTCACGGCCGCGGAAAACGTCGCCCTGCCGATGCTCATGAGCGGCCGCGGCCGGGCGGAGGCCTTCCGCCGGGCGGCCGAGGTGCTGGGAGAGGTGGGGCTGGCGGGCAAGGCCCGGTGCCGCCCGGCCCAGCTTTCCGGCGGCGAGATGCAGCGGGTGGCTATCGCCCGGGCCCTGGTCAACGGCCCGGCCGTCCTTCTGGCCGACGAGCCGACCGGCAACCTGGACTGGAAAACCGGCGAGGCGATCCTCCGCCTTCTTCTGGATCTTCACGAGAAACGAGGTTTGGCCTCCGTTCTCGTCACCCATAACGAGAAAGTCTCGATTCTTTGTGAAAAAATCTTCTTTCTGGAACGGGGGGCGTTGGAACGGGCGGTCTGATCCCGTCGTTCTAATCTTCGGTTGAAAGAAAACCGATCCTTATGGTATAAGTCCAAGGATATGAACATGAAAAGAGCCGTTTTCGCCGTCCTCGCCCTCCTCCTGCCGCTCTCCGGATTCGCCCAGGACATGATCGAGCGAATCGATATCTCCGGAAACGACCGGGTCACCCGGGACACGATCATGTATTACCTGTCCATCCGGGAAGGGGACGTCTACAACTTGGCGATGCTCCGGAAGGATTTCCGTGTCCTCTGGTCGACCGGCTTTTTTTCCAACATCACGTTCGGCGAGGATCAGGGCGCCCGCGGAAAAATCGTCAAGATCGCCATCGAGGAAAATCCGGTGATCCGGATGATCACCTATAAAACCGGGAGAAAGGTCAAGGAAAACGACATCACGGCCAAGCTCAAGGAAAAGGACGAGGTCCTGCTGCCGTATTCCTCCTACAGCCCGGCAAAGCTGCAGCGGGTGAAGAAAACGATCGAGGACCTGCTGGTGGAGAAGGGCTTGGGGGCGGCCAAGGTCGAGTACGCAACCGAGAAAAAAAGCGGCAGCGAAATCGAGGTCGTCTTCAAGATCGACGAGGGACCGAAAATTCGGGTGGCCGAAGTTGAATTCATCGGCAGCCCGAAGCTGCCCCAAAGCACGCTGCGGGAGGCCCTGAAGGAAAACAAGCCCCATTCGATCTTCTCCTGGATCGGAGGCAAGGACGCCTACAAGCAGGGCAAGGTCGCCGAGGACCTGGCCGAGATCAAGAAAAAGCTCCAAGAATTCGGCTACATGGAGGCCGTCGTCGGCGAGCCCCGGGTGGAGGAAGTGAGCCGGCGGACCTTCTGGCCGTTCTCCAAGAAGCGGACGATGTACCGGCTGATCATTCCGGTGGAAGCCGGATTCCGGTACATGGTCGGCGACATCAAGGTGGAAGGCAACAAGGCTTTCCGGACGGAGGGGATTCTCTCCCGGATCAAGTTCAAGAAGGGCGAGATCTACAAGGCGAGCATCCGGGAAAAAAGCCTGGAGGATTTGAGCGAGCTGTTCCGCGAATACGGCTATCTCTACGCCCAAGCCGTTCCCGTCGAAACCTTGGATCCCAAGGCCAAGGTCGTGAACGTGACGTACCAAATCATGGAGGGGGACATCTGCTTCCTCCACCGCCTCGATTTCAAGGGTAATGTCTTCACCAAGGACAAGGTCATCCGGCGGGAGATCATGATCCGGGAGGGCGACGTCTTCCGGTTCAACCTGTTCAAGGACAGCGTCCTGCGGGTCAAGCAGCTCGGCCTGGTCGACCTGGAGAAGGATCCCGACATCCGCCCCTCGCCCGAGGATCCGAGCCAGTTCGACGTCACCATGCCGGTCAAGGAGCTGCAGCGGAACAACATCCAGCTCAGCGCCGGATACAGCGGCTATGACGGGACGTTTATCGCCGCCAGCTATGAGACGGTCAACTTCCTCGGAGCGGGCGAGACGCTGAACCTGACCGCCCAATACGGCAAGCGGATCAAGAACTACAGCTTCGGCTTCACCGAGCCTTACCTCTTCGACCGGCCGATCAGCGCGGGCTTCAACATCTACGACCGCTACCTGAATTATTATGAGCTCTACAACCGGAAGGGCCGGGGCGTCGACTTGACGGTGAACGCCCGCCTTCTCGGCTACCTCCGCGGCAGCCTGACGTACGGCTTCGAGTACGTCGACATCACCGTCTCCGAGAGCTACGGCTCCTACAAGGAATATCTCGAGATGTACGGCATGGGCCATTACTACATGAGCTCGCTGTACCCCTCGATCTACCGCTCGACCATCGACAGCCCGCTGACTCCGAGCTCCGGGACGCTCTATTCGGCCTCCCTGAAATACGCCGGGACCTTCCTGGGGGGAGAAGTCCACTTATACAAGCCCCGGCTGGAATTCACCCATTACCAGCCGATCATCCGCGGCTCCTCCTGGCATTCGATCGGCTTCCATGTCGAGGGCTCCTATATCAAGCCGCTCCGGGACACGACGACGCCGTTCTGGGAGCGGTTTTTCCTCGGCGGCGAGCGGAGCATCCGCGGCTACGAGGTCTACACGATCGGCCCCCGGTCCCCGTCGGGAACGCTCCTGGGGGGCGAAAAAATGCTGGTCATGAACTTCGAATACATCTGGGCTCTCGGCGGACCGATCTCCCTGATTCTCTTCCACGACCGGGGGAACGCCTGGGCCGGAAATCAGAAAATGAGCTTGACCGACGTCTACACGTCCACCGGGATCGAGGCCCGGATCTTCGTCCCGGCCCTCCGCGTTCCTTTTCGCCTGATTTTTTCGTATAATAACCGCCGGATCTACGATTCGGATTCCAAGTTCGCTTTTCGGTTCGCGGTTGGAACCACGTTTTGATGGACCGTCGTTTTTTTCATTTAAGGAGGATTGTCATGCGTAAGTCCGTGATTGCCGCCGCCCTGGCCGTTCTCTGCCTCGGCGCGGCCGCCAACCTTTCATTCGCCCAGGGAAAAATCGGAGTTCTCGACTCGCAGCAGGTCTTGGAGCGGTCGGCCGAGGGGAAAAAGGTCATCGCCCGGCTCCAGGAAAGCGAAAAGAAGAACACCGCGGCCGTCACCGCCCTTGACGATCAGATCCGCCAGATCCAGACCAAGCTCAACACCGGGCGCCTGACGATGACGGATGAAGCCGCCCTCCAGCTCCAGGCCGACCTGGAACGCAAGACCACCGAGCGCAAACGGGTGGCCGAGGACGCCGTGGCGGGCATGCAGGAGCTCTCCAACCGCCTTTTCATGAAGCTCCAGTCCGAGCTGATGCCGATCGTCCAGGCGGTCGGGAAGGAAAAGGGCCTGGACATCATTTTCGACGTCCAGAAGAGCGGGGCCGTTTACTGGGCTCCGGCCGTCGATGTCACCGAAGACATCATCAAGCGCTACGACGCCTCCAAGGCCTCGGAAAAATAAGCCGCCGGAGAATCGCGGAGTGTTGAATATCGAGAAAATCATCCATATTCTGCCCCACCGGTATCCCTTTTTGCTGGTGGACCGGGTCCTCGAGCTCGAAAAATCGAAGCGCATCGTCGCTCTGAAAAACGTCACCTACAACGAGGAGTTCTTCCAGGGTCATTTTCCGGAGATCCGGATCATGCCCGGAGTCCTGATCGTCGAGGCGATGGCTCAGGCCGGCGGGATCCTTTTGTTCCACTCGATTCCCGACCCGGAGACGAAGTTTGTCCTGTTCAGCAAGATCGACGACATGAAATTCCGCCGCCCGGTCATCCCGGGCGATCAGATCCGGATCGAGGCCCACGTTCTCCGCAACCGGAACCGCTTCTACACGCTTCATGCCAAGGCCTTTGTGGAAGGGGAGATCGCGGCCGAGGGGGACATGGTCGCCTCGATGCTGGAGCGAGAGGAGTTTTATGGCCGGAAGTGACCTCCGGATCCATCCGACGGCCGTTGTTCATCCCGGCGCCCGGATCGACCCCGGCGCCGTCATCGGTCCTTTTTGCCTCATCGGCCCGGAAGCCGTCGTCGGGCCGGGGACGGTCCTCGAATCCCACGTCACGGTCGGCGGCCGGACGACCATCGGGGCGGACAACCGCGTTTCCCCGTTCGTGGCCATCGGCGGCGAGCCCCAGGACGTCGGGTACAAGGACGAGCCGAGCCGGATCCAAATCGGCGACCGGAACGTGATCCGGGAATTCGTGACGATCCACCGGGCCACGACCAAGCAGGATTTGGAAACGGTCATCGGCGACGACAACTATCTCATGGCCTATTCCCACGTCGCCCACGACTGCCGCCTCGGCCGGGGGATCATCATGCTTCACGGGGCGACGCTCGGCGGTCATTGCCAGGTCGGCGATTTCGCCCTGGTCGGGGCGATGAGCGGCGTCCACCAGTTCTGCCGCCTCGGCCGGTTTTCCTTCATGGGCGGGGGATCGATGGTCACCCAGGACGTCCTGCCGTTCTGCCGGGTCGCCGGCCAGAGGCCGACCCGGGCCTTGGGCCTCAACGTCGTCGGCCTGCGGCGCAACGGATTCAGCCGGGAGCGGATCTCCGCCCTGAAGGCGATCTTTCAAATCCTCCTGTTCGAAAACCTCAACACGACCCAAGCCTTGGAACGGATCGAGGCCGCATTCCCTCCGTCGGAAGACCGGGAAGAAATCGCGGCCTTCATCCGGACGGCCAAGCGCGGTTACGTCAAAAAATCGGCGGACGCATGGGATCGCGATTAGGCCTGATCGCCGGGGCGGGCGAATTGTCCCGGGCCGTCTTGGCGGAAGCGAAAAAAAGCGGCTTGTTCTGCGCGGTCGCGGGCCTGCGCGGCGCGGCCCCGGCCGGCCTGGAGCGGGAGGCGGACGCCTTCGCCTGGTTCGGCCCGGCCGACCTGGACGAGCTGGCGGCCTTTTTCCGGGGCCACGGCATCCGGGAAGCGGTGATGTTCGGGAAAATCGAGCATCGCCTGATTTTCGGCGAGACCCTCGGAAACGGAGCGATCCGGGCCCTGGCGGCCGCCCTGCCGGATCATTCGCCCTCGACTCTCCTCCGCGCCCTCATCGAATACCTCGGAGCGGCCGGGATCGCGGTTTGCGATCCTTCGCGGTTCCTCGAGCCGTACGGCTGTCCCGAGGGCGTCCTCGTCCCGGCCGCCGCTCCCGAGGCCGTTGAGACCGAAACCGCCTTCGGCTGGCCCTTGGTCCGAACCCTGGCCGACCTGGATATCGGCCAGACGCTGGTCGTCAAGGACCGGGCCGTCGTCGCCGTTGAGGGAATGGAAGGCACCGACGAAACCGTCCGGCGGGCCGCCGCCCTGGCCGGTCCCGGAGTCGTCGTCCTCAAGGCCGCCCGGACGCGCCAGGATCCCCGCGTCGACCTGCCCATGGTCGGCCTGGAAACGGTCCGGACGCTGGTCGAAGCCCGGGCCGCCGCCCTGGTCGTCGAGGCCGGCCGGGTGCCGTTTTTCCAAAGGGAGGAAGCCCGGGCCGCGGCCGCGGCCGGAGGGGTGGCGCTCATCGGCCGGCGCTGATCGGAAGCATTATGGAAAAAATCAAGCTGGGAATCATCGGGGTGGGGTACCTGGGCATGCAGCATGCCCGGATCGCCTCCTATCTCGAGGAGGCGGACCTTCGGGCCGTGGCCGACATCGAGTTCAAGAAAGCTTTCGAAATCGGCAACCGCCACGGCGTTCGTTATTACCAGGAATTCGAGGAAATGCTGGACGATATCGACGCCGGCATCGTCGCGGTCAACACCTCGAGCCACTACGGCGTGGCCAAACGTCTCCTCGAGCGGGGCAAGCACGTCCTTGTCGAAAAGCCCATCACCGAGACCGTCGACCAAGGAGAGGAGTTGATCGCCCTGGCCCGGAAAAACGGCCTGATTCTCCAGGTCGGACACCTGGAGCGGTTCAACCCGGCCGTGGAAGCCGTCGAAAACATCATTTCCGAGCCGAAATTCATCGAGGTTCAGCGGTTGGGCTCGTTCGCGGCCCGGTCGCTGGACGTCGACGTCGTCCTGGACCTGATGGTCCACGACCTGGACATCATCATGGCCTTGATCAAAGACGAAGTCTCGGTCATCCGGAGCACCGGAATCCATGTGGTCTCGGACAAGGTGGATATCGCCAACGCCCGCCTGGAATTCAAGGGCGGCTGTGTGGCCACTCTGACGGCCAGCCGGGTTCACCAGGGCAAGGTGCGGAAACTGCGGATTTTCGAACCGACGGCTTATTACGCCATCGACTACATCGACCAGGAAGTGAAGATCTTCCCCCTCAGCGGCCGGCAGACCGACATCAAGAGCTTCAAGATCAAGAAGGAAGAGCCGTTGAAAAAGGAAATCCTGAATTTCCTGGCCTGCATCGCCGAAGGGCGGACCGGCAAGGTCAGCGGGGAGGAGGGCCTCCAAGCCCTCCGCCTCGCCCACGACGTCCTCAAGGAAATGGAGACGACCTAAAGCCGTCCCGGCCGTCCCCTCCCGGCGGCGGCCTTCTCACTGCATCTTGAAGAACGAATCCTCCAGCCCGGTGTTGAAAACCACCTTGGCGACCGTGACCCGGCCGAACTCCGCGCCTCCCTGGAGAATCGTCAGGGAATGGGGAACCATCAAGCCCTCGACGTTCTTGAAGTCGTCCATCAGGGTTTCGACGTCGATTTCCGTGCCCATCGCGTCCGTCTTGGACCGGATCTGCTCGGTCAGGAACGTGGCCGTGTTGATATAAAGAGTGGCTTGGAAGCCGTCCTTGAACGTCTGTTCGACGAGGTAATAGTCCTTGTCTCCGACCTTTTCCTTGCCCTTGAGGACGAACGTGATTCCGTATTTCTCGGGATTCAAGGCCGCGTCGTAGCCCATGGCCTGAAGCCGCTGGGCCTGGCTCTGCTTTTCGTTCATTTCCTCGGCCACGCCGGTCTGGGGATTGATGAACCATCCCTTTTCCCCGTCGAAGGCCTGGGTGATCAACATGCCCATGACGTCGATGTCCATCCGCATCATGTTCGGCTCTTTCTGGTAAATCGTCAGGGCCGCGGACATCCCCATTTGGGTGATCTCGATCGTCCCGGACGTGGTCGTATCCTTGATCGCGGCCAGGGCGGTCTGGCCGCCTTGGGCTTCGAGGCTTTTTGAAAGGATGTCGGCCACCGTCAGTTCCTGGGCCTGGAGGCCGAGGCAGAGAATCCCCAGGGCGGCGCATACACCGATCAACAAACGCTTTTTCATGAATGATCTCCTTTCCCGCCCCCCGCCGGGCTCCGGATTATTCTACCGGAAACGACGGAAAAAACCAATGCGCCGGGGGCCGTTTTCCGGCCCGGGCGCCGGCCTGCCGAACGGGGCGTTTACGCTTCTTCATACGTTGTGTTCGGCCGAAGGTTCAGGACCGAAGTCCCCGGCCTTTCCGGGAGGAGAGAAGGCGGAAGATCGTCTCGCGGCCGAAACGGGGATGAGCGGAGCGGCGGCTCGACGATATCCTTTCCCGGGCGTGAGCCGGCGTCCGCGGAGGACGGCGGACGGGAAGAAAACGGCACTCCCGGCGTCTAAAACGTGTCCCGAGCGGGGCGGACGTGTTATCATGTAAGCTTCGCGCCCGCGGATTCAAGCGAATCCTTGGGACCGGCCGCTTCTTCCAGGAGAGAAATAAAATGAAGATGAGGAATATCCGCAACTTGAAAAGGCGGGCGGCCTGG
>JAAZPG010000272.1 GCA_012797375.1 Acidobacteriota bacterium | reverse complement strand
TCGACCTGGAAGCCGTCGTCGCGAAATACCGGCCGGTCGTCGGCTTCAAGATCCGCCGGGCGGTCGGCTGGGACAACCCGGATTGGGAGGACCTGACCAACGAGGTTCTCACGCAAACGATCGCGGCCGTGAGGGCCGGGGAATTCCGCGGGGATTCCCAAATCGGCACGTTCATCTACACCATCACCTGCCGGCGGATCGTCGACCACATCCGGGGGAAATCGAAAATCGCCCGCCGATTCCCGGTGGAAAACGATCCGGCCTCCTCCCAGGACCGGTTGGAGGAACACGAGCGGATCCGCGGCCTGGCCGCGGCCGTCTCGGCCCTGCCGCCGAAATACCGCGAGGTCCTGGATCTCTACTACTATCAAGAGCTGAGCCGGGAGGAAACCGCCCTCCGCCTCGGGCTCGCCCCGGCCCGGGTCAGCGAACGCGTCCACTACGCCCTCAAGCTCCTTCGGAACCAGATGCGGCGGGCGGCAAAGTCATTTTTTCCCCCGTCGCCCGACTAATGAAAGGACAAGGATTCGATCCGATGCGCCGCCCCGAACACCTCGAATTCGAACGACAGATCGACGACTATCTTCTGGGCCGGCTGAGCGCGGAGGAAGCCGAGTGTTTCGAGAAGCACTATTTCGACTGCCCGGCCTGTTTTCAGCGGACGGCCGAGCGGGCCGCTCTTCTCGAGGCCGTCCGGCTGGCCGGGCCGGCTTCCGCGGCGGCCGTCCGGTCGGCGAAAAAACGGGCTCGCCTCAGGTTCGGTCTCGCCTGGGCGGCGGCCGGGACGGCCGTCCTCTTGGCCGCGGCCGTTTTCCTCCTGGTTCCCCGAACGCCCCGCCCGCCGGATTTTCCGGACAGCGGGACGCGGATCGTCCGCGGCGCTCCCGTCGTTCTCATCGCCCCCGCGGGGATTCTCGAGGAAAATCCGAAATCTTTCTCCTGGCGCGGCGTCGACGGGGCGGCGGAATACAGGATTACGGTCGAGGGGCTCGAGCCTGTCTGGACGGCGGAAACGGACAAACCGTCGGTCGTGATCCCGGCGGAAATCGCCCCCCGCTTCCTCCCGGGAAAAACCTACTCCTGGACGGTGAAGGCTTACACGGCCGAGGGGACGCTTCTGGCCGTCTCGCCGGCGGCGGCTTTCTCGATCGGCCGCTGACCGCGGGCCGGCGGCTCAATCCTCATTCGGAATATCCTCGTCGTAATACATCCGGCCCCGGCTCTCCTCCTCGAAGGCCAGGCAGCACATCAGCCGGCCGCACAATCCCGAGATCTTCGTCGGATTGATGGCGATCTGCTGTTTGCGGGCTTTCTGGATCGTCACCGGCTCGAACGTTTTCATGAACGAGGCGCAGCAGAGCGGACGGCCGCAGACGCCGAGGCCGCCGATCATCTTGGCCTCGTCTCGGACGCCGACCTGGCGCATCTCGATCCGCATCCGGAGCTCCTTGGCCAGGTCCTTGACCAGCTGGCGGAAATCGATCCGGCCGTCGGCCGTGTAGAAGAACACGCCTTTTTTCTCGCTGAAATAGAACCGGACCGCGGTCAGCTTCATGGCCAGATTCCGGAACTTGATCCGGTCGAGGCAGAAAGCGAAGGCCCGTTGCTCGCGTTCCCGGAGCCAGGCCAGCCTCCGCTCATCCTCGGCGTCGGCTTTGCGGAGGACGTTCGGCGCTTCCGAAGCCCGGTTCGGATGGCGGCATACCGGCCCGTCCGTCTCGACGACCCGGGCCAGGTCGCCCCCGAACTCGGATTCCACGAGGCAGAGATCGCCCCGGACCAACTCGGTCTCGCCCTTGCGGGCCCGGATCGTCTTTCCCGTCGTCAAGGAAACCGCGCAAATCAAATCGCTCATGTCGTTATCCTGTCATTCTCGCGAAAAGAACGCTCGCAAGCAAGCGGACGTTCGCGTATTTTTCCAAAGAGACCTGGGCCGCGTCGACGGCCCGGATCAGCCGCAAGGCCCGTTCCGGCGGGACGACCGAGGCAATCTCCCGAAGGCGCTCTTCAAGGTCGGGATTGAATAAAGGGCCTCCTCCCGCCGTTTCGCCCAGGACGAGAAGATCCCGTCCGAATCCGCGGAAGAAACCGAGCAAGGCCTCGATGTCGTCCCGGGAGGCGGCTTTTCGTCCGC
>JAAZPG010000271.1 GCA_012797375.1 Acidobacteriota bacterium | reverse complement strand
GTCGAATCGATGAATCTCGAGCCGTTCATCCCCAACGACACGCATCTCGACCGCGCCGACGACCAGATCCACATCATCACCGGCCCGAACATGGGCGGCAAGTCGACCTACCTCCGCCAGACGGCCCTGATCGTCATCCTGGCCCAGATGGGCTCGTTCGTCCCGGCCAAGTCGGCCCGAATCGGCGTCGTCGACCGGATCTTCACCCGCATCGGGGCCATGGATTTCCTGACCGTCGGCCAGTCCACCTTCATGGTCGAGATGATCGAAACCGCCTCGATCCTCCACAACGCCACTCCCCGCTCGCTCATCCTGCTGGACGAGATCGGGCGGGGGACCAGCACGTTCGACGGGCTGAGCCTGGCCTGGGCGGTGGCCGAATATCTCCACGACCGGGAGGAGGTCCGGGCCAAGACGCTGTTCGCGACCCATTACCACGAGCTGACCGAGCTCGCCCTGACCCATCCCCGGATCAAAAACGCCCACGTCACGGTCAAGGAATGGAAGGACGAGATCGTCTTCCTCCGGAAAATCGCCCCCGGCCCCTCCGATCAAAGCTACGGCATCCACGTGGCCAAGCTGGCCGGCATCCCGGCGCCGGTGGTTTCGCGCGCCCGGGAGATCCTCTTCAACCTGGAAAAGGGAGAGCTGGACGAGGACGGCCGGCCGCGGCTGGCGCTGTCCGAGACGGTAAAGTCCGATCCGAGCCAGAAGATGTTGTTCGTCGACGACCGGGAGCGGGCCGCTTTCCGGGAAATCCGGGAGGCGCTCGAGGACTGCGATCCGACGCGGCTCACGCCGCTGGAGGCCTTGAATCTATTGGACAAGATGGTCGAGAAAGTCCGCGAGGCGTCGGCGCCGCCGCCCTCGATAAAAAACGACTAAGCGCCGGACGAAAACGTCTTTGGGGGGATGGGGCGTAAGAAAAGGGGGAGGAGTGCGAGAGGTCAGGTGTCCTCGTCCTCTTCCTCGTCGTTGTCCTCGTCGTATTCCTCTTCGTCTTCCTCGTCCTCGACGTCATCGTCGTCGAAGCTTTTTTCGTCGAATTCCTTTTCGTCGTCGTAGGGGGCGTCGCCGTCCTCTTCCTTCCGCTGCTTGAGGCCGATCTCGAATTCGTCCTTGTCCTCAAACCGGCGGAGGGTGTTGGCCGCGGAGTCGCTGTAGACCAGCTCGAGATAATCGTCTTCGATCTGGCAGAAGACGGACATGGAATGACCGGTTTGCAGGTTCCCGACGATTTCGTGGATTTCGGCCTTTTTTTTGACCGCGTCCAGGGTCACCCAGCTTGAAATTTCCATTTCTTCCATGATCCGCTCCGCTCGACTCCGTTCGACAAATCCAAAATAGCAACTTTTTTTTGTTTGTCAAGAGGATTCCGGGCGCGTTCCGACGGCCGAAAAAAAGATGAAAAAGGGTCTTGACTTGACAAACAAAATTCATGGACTTATCTAATGAATTCAAAGAACGGCCGCGCGCCGACGAAGAGGAGTCGCCCCATGAGATGGGAAAAATTGACGGTCATGTCGCAGGAAGCCATCCAGGCCGCCCAGGCCCGAGCCGACGAGCTCGGCCACGCCGAGGTGACGCCGGAGCACCTGTTGGCGGTTTTCCTGGCGCAGGAGGAAAACATCGTTCGGGCCGTTCTGGCCAAGCTCGGCGTATCCGAGGCTCGCCTCCAGGAGAGCCTGGAGACGGTCCTGAGCCGGAGGCCGAAGGCCCGCGGCGGGGAAATCCGCCTCTCGGAGAGCCTGCAGCGGATTCTCGGCCAGGCGGAAAAGGAAGCCGACGTCCTTAAGGACGAGTACGTCTCGACGGAGCATCTCTTCCTGGCGATGGTCAAGGATCCGCGGAGCGAGGCCGGCCGGCTGCTGGCCGAGGCCGGGATCACTCCCGAGACCGTCCTCCAAGCTCTGGCCTCGGTCCGGGGGACCCAGCGGATCACCGACCCCGAGCCGGAAAGCAAGTACCAGGTTTTAGCCAAGTACACGCGCGATTTCACCGAGATGGCCCGCCAAGGCAAGCTCGATCCGGTCATCGGCCGGGAGGAGGAGATCCGGCGGGTCATCCAGGTCCTTTCCCGGCGGACCAAGAACAATCCCGTCCTCATCGGCGAGGCCGGCGTCGGGAAGACCGCGGTGGTCGAGGGACTGGCCCAGCGGATCGCCGATGGGGACGTGCCGGCCTCGATCAAGAACAAGCGGCTGGTCGCCCTGGACGTCGGGGCGCTTCTAGCCGGGACGAAGTTCCGGGGCGAGTTCGAGGACCGGTTGAAGGCCATCCTCAAGGAAATCAAGGAATCGGAAGGGGACATCGTCCTGTTCATCGACGAGCTTCACACGATCGTCGGGGCCGGCGCGGCCGAGGGGGCGATGGACGCCTCGAACCTCCTCAAGCCGGCCCTGGCCCGGGGCGAGCTTCATTGCGTCGGGGCGACGACCATCAACGAGTACCGCAAGCATATCGAAAAGGACGCCGCCCTGGAGCGGCGGTTCCAGCCGGTGATGGTCGGGGAGCCGACGGTCGAGGACACGATCTCGATCCTCCGCGGCCTTAAGGAAAAGTACGAGGTCCACCACGGCGTCCAGATCAAGGACGCGGCTCTGGTCGCCGCGGCGACGCTCTCCAACCGGTACATCACCACCCGGTTTCTCCCGGACAAGGCCATCGACCTGATGGATGAGGCCGCCTCGCGGATCCGGATGGCCATCGATTCGATGCCCGAGGAGATCGACGAGCTGGAGCGGCGGATCCGGCAGATCGAGGTCGAGCGCCAAGCCCTGAAAAAAGAAGACGACCCGGCCGGCCGCGACAAGCTTCAACGGCTCGGGGCCGAGCTGGCCGGCCTCAACGAGCGGGCCGATGTCCTGAAAACCCAGTGGAAGAGGGAGAAGGAGCTGATCGACGAGATCAAGAAGCTCAAGGCCGAGCTGGACCGGCTGAAAAACGAGGAGCAGGCGGCCGAGCGACGGGGCGACCTGGAGCGCGTGGCCGAGATCCGCTACGGGAAAAAGATCGAGGCCGGGAAACGGCTCGAAAAGCTGGCGGCCGACCTGGCCGCGGTCCAGAAAAATCGGAAGATGCTGAAGGAGGAAGTGGACGAGGAGGACATCGCCGGCGTCGTTTCGAAGTGGACCGGCATCCCCGTTTCCAAGATGCTGGAGAGCGACCTGGCCCGGCTGATCAAGATGGAGGACGCCCTGCGGCGCCGGGTCATCGGGCAGGACGAGGCCCTCCGGGCGGTTTCGGACACCATCCGCCGGGCCCGGGCCGGCATCCAGGACGCCTCCCGGCCGCTCGGCTCGTTCATCTTCCTGGGGCCCACCGGCGTCGGCAAGACGGAGCTGGCCCGGGCCCTGGCCGAGTTCCTCTTCGACACCGAGAAGGCGATGATCCGGCTCGACATGTCGGAATACATGGAAAAGCACACCGTCGCCCGCTTGATCGGGGCTCCTCCCGGGTATGTCGGCTACGAGGAGGGAGGACAGCTGACCGAGGCCGTCAAGCGGCGGCCCTACGCGCTCGTCCTGCTGGACGAGATCGAGAAAGCCCACCCCGACGTCTTCAACGTCCTGCTCCAGATTTTGGACGACGGCCGCCTGACCGACGGCCAGGGCCGGACGATCGATTTCAAGAACACGATCATCATCATGACCTCCAACCTGGGGAGCGCGATTCTCAAGGACCGGTCCCGGGACTGGGCGGCCGCGGAAGCCGAGGTCAAGACGCTCGTCGAGGGGCATTTCCGGCCGGAGTTCATCAATCGGATCGACGAGCTCATCGTCTTCAAACCGCTGTCCCGGGAGGTCATCGCCGGGATCGTCGACCTCCAGTTGGATCTTCTCCGCAAGCGCCTGGCCGACCGCAAGATCGGCGTGGAGACGACGGCCAAGGCCCGGGCGCTTGTGGCCGAGATGGGCTACGATCCGGTCTACGGCGCCCGGCCGCTCAAGCGCGTCATCCAAAAGGAGATCCAGAACGTTCTGGCCATGAAGCTCCTGGCCGGGGAGATCCGGGGCGGGGACACGGTCAAAATCGACGTCGACGGGAAGGGCGGATTTATTTTTTCGACGAACCCCTAAGGAAAATCCCTAAAGCGGCCGTCCGCCCTCAGGATCGAGGGGAAGGCCGGCCGGCGGGGCGTGTCGTCCGGGGCCGCCGGCCGCGATCGCCGGCGTCGATCGGCGGATTGTCTTTGTCGATGAATCATAGTAAATTGAATTCCGTCCGAATTTCGATCAAGGGTGCCCCTCATGAAAAAAATAATATGGACGATCTGTTTGATCACGGCCGCGGCCGCCGCGCCCGCGGCGTACGCCAACGGCTTGAACCTCAACGGGCTCGGCGCGCGGGCGGTGACAATGGGCGGCGCGTTCGTCGGCCTGGCCGATGATTACAGCGCGATCTTCTGGAATCCGGCCGGTCTCGGCTTCATGGACAAGCCGGCCATCGGCTTCAACCTGTTCGACGTGATGCCGTCCGGGTCCTACCGGTTCGCCATCCCCGGCGGCGAGGTGAAGGCCGAGTCGCCGACCAAGCATTACCTGGGCGGCCTGGGCGGATGGATCCAGCCGGTCAACGACCGCCTGGTCGCGGGGATCGGCGTTTTCACGCCCTCGGGGCTGGGAGCGGCCTGGAAATCGAAGGACATGGCCTCCCTTTCCGGGGGACAGACGTCCATCGACTGGTCTTCCCGGATCGGCGTCTTCACGTTCGCCCCGGCCGTCGCCTATCGGGCGGGCGATTCGCTCTCGTTCGGCGCCCGGATCGACATTTCCTACGGCTTTTTCAACCTGAGCACCTACGCCGGTTCCATTGACGCGGGTCCGGAAAACGTGATCGACCTGGGGCAGTACGAGGAAACCCTGAACGGATGGGGCTTCGGAGCGGCCGTGGGCGTTCTGTACAAGCCCGGCCCGAACGTCAGCCTCGGGGTGACCTACCGGACGCCGGCGACGGTCCGCTTTGCCGGCAAGGCGGCCATCTCCATGTTCAAATACCTGGGCTATCCGGAGGAGTCGGAGATCGACCGGCCCGTCACTTGGCCTTCCTGGCTGGCGGCTGGAGCGGCCGTCAAGCCGGTGGACGGGCTGACCCTCACGGCCGATGTCCAGTACACGAATTGGAAGGCGATGGACGTCTTGGAGACCACCTTCAAGGAGCCGTTCTGGAAGCAGATCATGACGGCCGCGGGAAACACCCGGCGGGAGCTGTACTGGGAGGACAAAATCCAGGTTCGGTTCGGCGCCGAATATGTCCTGGGCAAGGAATGGGCCGTCCGGGCGGGGTATTACAGCGATCCCTCGCCGGCTCCCGATCGGACGATGAACATCCTCCTGCCGAGCTACGGTTTTTCGGGCGTGACGCTCGGCTTCGGCCGGTCGTCGGGAGGGCTGCGGATTGATTTCGGCGTGGAGCTGCTCCTGGCCAAGGACCGGACGATCGCCGCGACGAGGGAAAACGCCGCGGCTATGCCCGGCGTCTACGGGATGACGATCCTCGTCCCGCATTTCTCCGTGAGCCACCGGTTCTGAATCGGCGGGCGGGAGCGGCGGGACTCGGAATTTCCGGACGGACTGCGGCCCATATCCCGGCCCAACTCCTAATTCAACGACTCCCCCAAGCGGAGAGGGGAAAACCGGCGGGCGGCCCGAAAAACCCGGCTCGAAAAAGGGGGCCGCAATCCCTCGATGCGGCGCGGGTGTTTGCCGAGATCGTCAATGCGCCGGCCGGAATTGTACGCGGGGGGATATCATTCGGAAGCCGGGTCGGCCTCGCCTTGAGGGGGAAAGCGGATCATAGGATTAACGCCGTGTCATTTTACGGTGCCGGGCCGTCGCGGAAATCAAATCGATGTCATTATGATCAACCGATGTTGTCCGGCCGACGGGGGACGAAATCTCTGTATTTTGAATGAATTATGCGGGGAAATAGGAAATGGCTAGGGACGGAATTGAACCGCCGACGCAAGGATTTTCAGTCCTTCGCTCTACCTACTGAGCTACCTAGCCATCCATCGAAAGCGAAAAGAAGCGAGCCTAAGTATATTTTTTTAGGCCGGGATTGTCAACGGAAAGCCCGGCTGGTTCGAACCCGGCCTCAAGTTCCGCCGGAGAGGATTTCTTTATATTTTTTCCGGGAAGCTTTCAGGCGGATCTTGCCCGCGAGAGACGGTCCCCGACGGCGTTGGGGCCGGTTTGTCCGTCTCGATGACCGGCGTTGAAGTCTTTGGTTTTTTTGAAGAGATCCGCGGCTTTTTAAAGCCGAGCGGCTTGAATTCGACCAGAATCCTAATCCGCAATCAATCCCCCTTCGGCAAGTTAATCAATATCGGGAGATCCGTCAAGGCGATTTTTTTTCGAGGCCGGGCCCGGACTGGCGGGAAGGGACGGCCGTTTGTTAGAATAGCCTCGATCATCCGTCATGAAAATCGCCGCCCTCCTGCCCCATGTCCAAGTGTTCGGGGGCGTCCGCCGCTATCTCGAGCTGGGGAACGAATTCGTCCGCAAGGGCCATTCCTTCACCCTGTTTCACCCCGCCGGCTCCGCGCCCGGATGGCTTGAATTCATCGGTGAGCCGCGGCCGTTTTCCGCCCTGGAGGAGGACTCCTTTGACGCGGCCCTGTGCGGGGAATACGCGATCCTTCCGTATTTCGACCGGATCCGCGCCCGGGACAAGTACTTCTATTTTGTCCTCGAGGGTCACAAGATGGAGCGGGAGGTCGCCGGCCGGCCTTACCGTTTCTTGGGCAATTCCGAGGGGATTTGCCGCCGCTTGGAACGGAAATACGGCCTGAAGCCGATCCGGGCCCCCGGCGGAGTCAACCCGGCG
>JAAZPG010000270.1 GCA_012797375.1 Acidobacteriota bacterium | reverse complement strand
CGGATCGAGGCCGGGTCGAAGACGGCGCTTTCAATGAAGATGTCCCGGGTGGCGGAGGTGATTCCGGATTCCTCCCCGCCGATGATCCCTGCGACGGCGATGGGGCGCCGGTCGTCGGCGATGACGAGCATGTCCGGGGCCATGGCCCTCTCCCGTCCGTCCAGGGTCCGGAGAGTCTCCCCTTTCTTGGCCCGCCGTACCACGACGCGCGGCCCGGCGACCTTGTTCAAGTCGAACATGTGGACGGGATGGCCGGTGGCGAAGAGGACGATATTGGAGGCGTCGACGATGTTGTTGATCGGCTTGGCCCCCATGGCTTCGATCTTTTTCCGAAGGCTGTCGGGCGAGGGCCCGACGGACAAGCCCTTGACCACGAATCCCGTGTACCGGGGGCA
The DNA here is from genome assembly GCA_012797375.1 of Acidobacteriota bacterium. GTDB lineage: Bacteria > Acidobacteriota > Aminicenantia > Aminicenantales > UBA4085 > JAAZPG01. The sequence continues at coordinate 2,524 of JAAZPG010000270.1, read as the reverse complement.
AAGATCCTCGTCCAAAACCTCGACCTCGACAAGCTCCGACGTCGCCGCCGGCAGCTCGACCACCGGATGGAGGCGTTCCTTGAGGGGGGAACCCGTCATGGTCGAAATCTCCCGGGCGATCCCGAGATGGCCGAGGGTGTCGGGCCGGTTGGCATAGGTCTCGATGTCGAGGACCGTATCCCCGTCCGTCGTTTCCGTCCATTCCTCGCAGATGAGGCCGATCATCGTCAACCGGTTGAGAAGCTCGCTCCGCGGCATCTCGATGTCGACGTATTCCTGAAGCCAGCGCAGACTGATTTTCATTTGAGTTGAAATTGCCGGTTGAACCGGAGGTCGTTCTCGTAGAAATGCCGGATGTCGGGGATGCCGTAGGCGAACATGGCGATCCGCTCGACGCCCATGCCGAAAGCCCAGCCCGAGTATTGCTCTGGATCGATGTTGACGTTCTTGAACACCTGAGGATCGACCATCCCGCTGCCGAGGATTTCCTTCCAGCCGGTCCCGTTGCAGACCCGGCAAGCCGGGTCCTTCTGCCCGCAAGCCAGGCATTCGATGTCCACCTCGGCCGACGGCTCGGTGAAGGGAAAGAAGCTCGGCCGGAAGCGCGTCTTCAGCTTATCGCCGAACAGCCGCTTGAGGAAATGTTCGAGCGTCCCCTTGAGATGGGCGAAGGTGATCCCCCGGTCTACGACCAAGCCCTCGACCTGGAAGAACATCGCCGCGTGGGTCGGATCGGGCGTCTCCCGGCGGTAGACTTTCCCCGGGATGATGATTCGGATCGGCGGCTTGCGCTTCTCCATGACCCGGATCTGAACGGGCGAGGTGTGGGTCCGCAGCAGCAAGTCGCCGCCGAGATAAATTGTGTCCCAGTCGTCCCGGGCGGGATGGTGCGGGGGGAAATTGAGGGCTTCGAAATTATAATAATCGGACTCGATCTCCGGCCCGTCCTCGATTCCGAAGCCCATCTCTTCAAAGATCGACTCGATCTCCCGCTGGAAAATCCGGAGCGGATGGGCCGCCCCCCAAGCCAGCCGCTCCCCGGGGAGGGTTGGATCGATCTCCGGGCCCCGCGTGGCCGGACGGCGGAGACTCTCCTCGAGAGCCGCGAGCTTCTCTTGGACTTTGGTTTTTAGGACGTTGAGCATCTGACCGGCGGCCGGCTTATCGGCGGCCGGGAGGGTCTTCATCTGATCGAAGAGAAGGGTGACCGAGCCCCGCTTCCGGCCGAGATACCGGTTGCGGAGATCCTCCAGGCCGTCCGCGTCGCGGACTCCGGCGCACTCCCCGTCCAGCTTCGTCCGGAGGGCGTCGACCGCCGTCCGGAATGTCTTGAGGTCAGGCAAGAGCGTTTTTGACCTGGACGACGAGCCGGCCGAACGCTTCCGGAGCATTGACGGCCATTTCCGCCAGGACCTTGCGGTCCAGGGGGCTGCCCATCTTTCTCAAGCCCTGGATGAAGCGGCTGTAGGTCAAGCCGTTGGCCATCGCCCCGGCCTTGACCCGGATGATCCAGAGGCGCCGGAAATCCCGCTTTTTCGCCCGCCGGTCGCGGTAGGCGTACAGCAGCGACTTCTCGACGGCTTCCTTGGCCGTCCGGTAGTTCGAGCTTTTCGCGCCCCAGTAGCCTTTCGCCTGGCCCAGGACTTTTTCCCGTTTGATCCTTCTCTTGACTCCGCGCTTGACTCTGGCCATGGATGTCTCCTCAGAACTCGTAGGGCATCATATCCTTGACGGCCCGACGGTTGGTTTTATCGACCAGCGCAACCTGACCGAGATTACGCTTGCGGTTCGATTTTTTCTTTGTCAGGATGTGGCTTTTGTTCGCTTTTTTGTGCAGAACTTTCTTTGCCGCGGTCACCTTGAATCTTTTCTTGGCTCCCCGGTGGGTTTTTAGCTTTGGCATCTTTTCCTCCTGTCTTGGCGGGGACGAGAACCGACGAGACGGCCCAGTCCATTCTACGGAATGCGCCGTCCAGCTTTCCCAAGCCGGCGCAATCGGCGACAACCCGGTCCAGCACCGCCAGGCCCATTTCCGGCCGGGATTTCTCCCGGCCGCGGAGCATGATCGTGATCTTGACCTTGTTCCCCTCCTCAAGAAAGCGCTGGACGTGCTTAAGTTTGAAGTCGTAATCATGGATCGAGATCTTCGGCCGGAATTTGATTTCCTTCAGCAGGACCTGCTTCTGGTGCTTCTTGGCCTCGTGATCGCGCTTGTGCAGCTCGTACAGAAACTTGCCGTAATCCATGATCCGGCAGACCGGGGGCTGGGCTTGCGGGGCGATTTCGACGAGGTCCAGACCGCGGTTCCGGGCCAGGGCCAGCGCCTCGTGGGCGGCCATGACGCCGAGCGGCTTTTTCTCCTCATCGATCACCCGGATTTCCCGGCAGGTGATCATTTCGTTCGTCCGATGAAGTCTCTGCTTGACGGGCGGAAGCGTTGGGTGTCGTCTTAAGATGGGCGTCCTCCTTGATGTTCTCTCGTTAATAGGCGATCGCCAGCGACCGGCGGTCGCTGAGCGCCTTG
>JAAZPG010000029.1 GCA_012797375.1 Acidobacteriota bacterium | reverse complement strand
CGTCCGCACCCTGGAATCGCTCCGGCGGAAAATCGGGATAACGGCCGAGGAAGCCCTGGCGATCGTCCGGAAAACGAGCCTGCAGGATTACTTGGACCAAGCCCCCCGGCCGCCGGCGCCGGGGGAATGACCGGAGTCTTCGACCGCCGCGGCTCACCCGATCGGCGGGAGGCCGGTCAAATCATAGCAGGGGCTGATCGACGGCCGCCGCTCCTTGCGGGGGGCTTTTTTCTCGGGAGCGGGCCGATCGGATTTCGGCTGCGGGTAAACGAACGTCTCCCCCTCGAAATTCCGCATGACCACCTGTTCGTCGGAGATCGATTGGATGTATTTCGGGAGAAGCGGGATCTTTCCGCCGCCTCCGGGCGCATCGATGCAGTAATACGGAACGGCCAGGCCCGAGGTCCAGCCGCGGAGGGCTTCCATGACCTCGATCCCCTTCTGGACCGTCGTCCGGAGATGATCCGTCCCGCTGACATAGTCGGCCTGATAGATGTAGTAAGGCCGGACCCGGGCCATGAGGAGCTTCTGCATCAGCCGCCGCATGACCAGCGGGTCGTCGTTGACTCCCTTCAAGAGAACCGTCTGGCAGCCGAGCGGGATCCCGGCGTCGGCCAGGAGGCCGAGGGCCTGGTTGGCCTCGGGGGTCAGCTCGTCCGGGTGGTTGAAGTGGACATTGACGAAGAGCGGGTGAAACTTGCGGAGCATCGCCGCCAGTTTCGGAGTCACCCGCTGGGGGAGGAAGCAGGGAACGCGCGTTCCGATCCGGAGGATTTCCACGTGAGGAATGGCCCGCAGCCTGGTCAGGATGTATTCCAGGCGGGCGTCGCTGAGCATCAGCGGGTCGCCGCCGGAAACGATCACGTCCCGGATTTCCTCGTGGGTTCGGATATACTCGAGACCTTCCTCGATGGCCTTCGGATGGATCTTCTTCGGATCGCCGACCTTGCGCTTGCGCGTGCAGAACCGGCAGTAGGAGGCGCACCGATGGGAAACCAGGAACAACAGGCGGTCGGGATACCGGTGGACGACGCTGGGGACCGGGGAATCGTGGTCCTCGGCCAGGGGGTCGGAAACCCCGCTGTGCTCGACCAGCTCGGCCGGGTCCGGAACGACCTGCCGGTAGATCGGATCGCCTTTTGTTTTGATCAAGCCGGCATAGTACGGAGTGATCAACGTTTTGAAATGTCGGGAAATCCGGCGGACTTCGGCCACGTCCAAGTCAAAGGCGCAGGCCACTTGGTCCGGCGTCCGGAGGCTCCCCCTTGCGATTTGAGACCAATCGTCCATGGTCCTTTCTCCTCTAGCTCACTCGCTTCGTATAGATCACGCGCCCGTCCCCGGGTCCGTAAAAATCAGGGATCCGGGCGGTTTCGGTGTAATTCAACCCCAGGTAAAAACGCCTCGTCGGCTCGTATTTTTCGCTGGAGGACGTTTCGATTACGATCAGCCGCCCGCCGGCCCGGCGGACGTGGTCCTCGAGCCATTCGACGAGAATCCGGCCGTATCCGCGGCCCTGGGCCTTGGGATCGACGGCCATCCAGTACAGGTCGTACGTCCCCCGGGTGAGCGGGGTGGGGCCGTAGGTCATATATCCGGCGACCGCGCCCGTCTCGTCCGTCACGACGACGATGGCATAGTCCTCCTGCTCCGGCCGGCCGAGAGTGATGTCGATCAGCTCCTCGGCGACCGCGATTTCGTCCGGTCGGAAAAATCCCGTCGCCTCGATCAGGGCCAGGACGGCCGGGCGGTCGGCGGGGGTCATGGGCCGGATCATCGCTTCTCTCCCCGAAGCAGAGCCTTATCGATCATCTGCTTCCAAAAATTCTTATATTCGACGCCGGCCGCGCCCAAAGCCCGGGCGTACCCGGCGTTCAAGCTGATGTCAGGATTAGGATTGACCTCCAGGATGAACGGCCGTCCTTTTTTATCCACCCGGTAATCCACCCGGGCATAATCCCGGCACTCGCAGGCGGAAAAGGCCTTGACCGCGATTTCCTGGAGGAGCGTCCGGAGCCCGTCGTCGATCGAGGCCGGGCAGCGCGGCGGCGTCGACTGAAACAGGACGTCGTCCGGATGCCACTTGGCCGCGTAACTGCAGATATTCGGCTGATTCTCGGGCATGCCTTCAAACTCGATCTCGCTGACCGGCAGGGCCTCGGTCTTCTCCGCGTCCCTCACCGCGACGTTGAACTCCCGCCCTTCGATATACGCCTCGACGAGGGCCGGTTCCCCGAAGACGTCCTGGATATGCCCAAGCTGCCGACGGAGGCCGTCCTCATCCCGAACGACGGATTCCGGGTGGATGCCGAGGCTGGCGTCCTCGTTGTTGGGCTTGACGATCAGGGGGAAAGGAAGGTTGATTTTCTGATCCGGGGATTCGGCCAGCACGGCCGGCGGCGTTGGGAGCCCGAACGATTTCAGAACCGCCTTGGTTTTGTATTTATCGAGACACAGGGCCAGAGTCCGAGAATCGTTCCCGGTGAAGGGAACGCCCAGGAGCTCGAGGGCCGCGGCCACGTTCGCTTCCAGCTGCGGCCGGCCCAGGAACGCCTCGCAGAGATTGATGAGGACGTCGGCGTTGAGGGTCTTCAGCCGCTGGCAGAAGTTCATGAAACTTTTCTGCAGGGGAATGATGAACGCGGCGTAGCCCAGCTCGGTGACGGCCGTCAAGACTTCCTTGGCCGTTTGCTCGACGGATTCCTCCGACGGCCGGTCGACCTTGTTCGCCGTGAGCGGGTCATAGGCGTTGAAGGCGATGCCCACGAGAAGGTTCGGGCCGGACTTGGCGCTCATGACCGGCCTTTCCGGGAAGAAACCAAACCCCAGCGGCGACGGGCTTCGTCCACGACCCGGAGAATGAGCTCGTCGTACGAATACCCGGCCGTCCGGGCGGCTTTGGGCAGGCAGGAATTATCCTCGGGATTCGGAAGGATTCCCGGAAGGGGATTGACTTCGAGAATATGAGGGCGCCCCTTCTCGTCCAGGCGGACATCGACCCGGGCCCAATCGCGGATCCGGAGGATCCGGCAGGTGTCGGCGACGATCGTCCGGATCTCCTTCTCCAAGCCGGAAGAAATCCGGGCGGGACACTTGAAAATCGCCAGGGGCTTTTCGGGAGTGTCCCAGATCCATTTCGCTTCGTAGGAATAGATCGGATGGGCTTCGGGGGGAAGAAGGGAATGATCGATCTCGACGATCGGCAGGATCTCGAGGTTGGGGACGTTGCCCAACACGCCCACGGTGAACTCCCGGCCGGTGAGAAACCGCTCGATGATGACGGGCTGGCGGTAAAGGCCGGTCACTTCCCGGACGCGGGCCGCCAGTTCCTCCGCCGTGGCGACGTAAGAATTGTTTTTGATCCCCTTGCTCGATCCCTCGTAGAGAGGCTTGACGATCGCCGGCAGCTTGATCCCGTCCGGAACGGCCTCGCCGGGCTCGACGACCCGGAATTCGGGATTCGGCACGCCGTAATACGAGAGGATTTCCTTGGCCCGCGATTTGTCCAGGCACAGGCTCAGCGTCAGCGGATCCGATCCCGTGTAGGGCAGGTCCAGCATTTCGCACAGCGTCGGAATGTGGCCTTCCCGGTTGGGGCCGGTCAACCGCTCGGCGATGTTGAAGACAAGATCCGGCCGGGTGTTCCGAAGCCGCGCGTAGGCGTCTTCGTCGGACTCGATCGGGATCACTTCATATCGCCGGCCCAGGGCGGCGGCCACGGCGGAAATAGTTTCGTCCGAGTCGCACTCCGCAAACGTATCCGACGGTGGAGGCTCCTCCCCCTCGTCCTCGACGACCGGGAGAACCGCCGTCGCTTCGGCGACGCTTTGACGCAGAGAGGCGGCCATTCCTTTTTTTGAACTGAAGAGCAAAGCCACTTTCATCTTCGCTCTTCGGTCCCTCGCCTCAAGTTGAAATAGATCCCCTGCTTCGTAATCATCTGCTGCCGCTTTTCAATTCATCGTTCTTCAAAAGTAGTTATAGAACATTTAAGGGAAATGTCAATAGGGTTTGTCAAGGAAAATACAAATTATTCGTTTAGACCCCGCGCCGCCCCCCATTAGTAGTGCTGTCTAGAAGCCGGACATGTCAGCGCATGAACTCGCTGTAAAGATAGTAAGCCCGGGGATCGAGCACGCGGCGGGACGCCTTCGCCCGGAGCGCCCGGTAGGGGGACCGGTAATCGCTCGGCGGAACATGAAAAAGGAGAAAAGCTCCGGCCTTGTGGAGATCCTCGAGGTCGGGCTCCGGAATCAATCTTTCCAGATGAATCACCAATCCCGCCCCGGCCGCGGCGGCCTTCGCCGCAATGTCGCGCAGCAGGAGCAGAGCCGGAAGATCCGCGCCGGCTCCGGCGGCCGACACATGAATCCAGGCCCCTCGCCGGGCCAGCTCTTCCAAAGCCTCGGCCGGAGCCCCATGATGGTAGTATCCCAGCCGCCGGTTTCCCCTCCGCGCGTCCTCGGCCAGAACGGCCAAGTCCTCCGTCCGCCGTTTTTCCGTTTTATTCGAAAGATAAAGAGAAACGCCCCCGCCCGCCGCGTCGCGGAGAGCCCTGAGGGAGAGGACGACGCCCTCTCCTTCCGCAAGAAGAGGGCCATGCTGAAAATGAGCGATCTCTCCGCCGCTTTTCCCGGCGGCGGCGCTCAGGACGGCGAGGTCGGCCGGCGCGCGGCCGGCCTTATCGGAGGTGAAAAGATCCGCGCCCGAAAGACAGATCCGCTCCAATTCAAGGACGGTGAGGCGCCCGGCATCAATCAGATGGAGGCGCCCGCCCCGCCGGCGCCGTCCCCGGGCTTCGTCCAGGATTGCATAAAAATCCGCCTGGTCATCCCGGAGGACAAGGGTCCGCTTCTTCGATGGGAAATCGCGCTCGTCCATGATCGATCCGCCGGATGCGAAGTGTACCTTCGCCCCCGGACCGTGTCAAGAAAACGAATCGCGCCGCCTTAAATCACAAAAATCTTGCCCCGGCGTATCGTCCCTTACCGTTTTTAATCTTTAGACGATCCTCGGTTTCGGTAAGGTTTTGATATGGCAAGAGAATACCCTCTTGGGCAAGGCTTTTATAGGCTTGACCGGAAAACTCGGAACCGGCCCTTCGATTTCAGCGGCCGCCCTCCCCTCGAGGACGATGAGTTCCCGTCGCTCGTTTGAACCCGCTTCCTTATTCTTATATAGTAATCGCGGGGCAGGCGGATGCGCAAAAAAACCCTGGTTCTTTTCTCCGGAGGGCTGGATTCCACGACCGCCCTCCATTGGGCCCTCCGCCGGGGCGGCAAGGTCTCGGCCCTGACCTTCGACTACGGGCAGCGCCACCGGGTGGAAGTCCGGGCCGCCCGGACGATCGCCCGGCGGCTGGGCGTCCCCCACAAGATCCTGAAAATCGACCTGGAGCAGATCGGCGGTTCCGCCCTGACCGAGCCATCCATCGCCGTTCCGCGCCACAAGCGGCTCCCGCGCCTCCGGACGACCGCACCGCCGGTCACGTACGTCCCCTTTCGCAACGGGATCTTCCTGGCCTTGGCCGCGGCTTGGGCCGAAGAGCAAGGAATCAACGAGATCGTTTGCGGCTTCAACGTCATCGATTCGCCGGCCTACCCCGACACTCGCCCCGTTTTCGTCCGGGCCATGGAACGGGCCGTCCGAGCGGGGACAGCGGCGGCCGCCGCCGGCCGGCCGGTCCGGATCCGGGCGCCGTTTGCCGGGATGAAGAAGTCGGAGATCATCCGGACGGGCTTGGCCTTGGGGGCGGATTATTCCCTGTCGATCACCTGCTATTCAGGGAAGGAACGGCCGTGCGGCTCGTGTTCCGCCTGCCTCCTGAGAGCTCGGGCTTTCAAGGAAGCAGGCTGTTCCGATCCGCTCGTCCTGCGGACAGGCAAAGGAGAACTTCCATGAGCTGGACGTTGAAAGTCCGGGACCGTTTCTCGGCCGCCCACTTTCTGCGCGAATACCAGGGCAAATGCGAAAAAATCCACGGGCATACTTTTCAAGTGGAAGTCGAGGTCGACGTTTCCGAACTCGACGCCGCCGGCCTGGGGATCGACTTCGCCGTCTTGAAGGCCGGATTGGCCGAAATCCTACCTGACCACACCCTCCTCAACGACGTCTATCCCTTCAATCCCTCGGCGGAAAACCTGGCCCGTTGTTTCTATGAAGACCTCAAGTCTCGTTTTCCGGTCCGGGCGGTGACGGTCTGGGAGTCCGAGGATGCCCGGGCGACCTACGCTGAAGATCGCTGAGATCTTCGCCGGAATCCAGGGCGAAGGGCTCCGGATGGGAAGGCCGGCGGTGTTCGTCCGGCTGGCCGGATGCAACCTCCGCTGCTCGTTTTGCGACACGAAAAGCGCTTGGAGAGGCGGGCGGCTCATGACGGTCGCGGCCGTCGCCGCCGCCGTG
>JAAZPG010000269.1 GCA_012797375.1 Acidobacteriota bacterium | reverse complement strand
CGGCGCCGGCGGAGAAAGGGCGAAAGCCGGCCCGAAATGATCGGCCGCGAAGCCGGCGAGGCGGCGGGCCACGGACTCCGGGGTGAACTCGCGGCGGACGAGGGAAAAGCCGGCCCGGGCGATCCGCTCCCGTCGGCCGGGATCTCGGGCCAACTCGAGAACGGCCCGGGCCAGGGCTTCCGGATCCGGTTTGTCGCATAAAACGATGTTTTTGTCGTGGGCGAAGAATTCCTCGACGGCCGGAGTCCTGAGAGTGACGACCGGACGGGCCAGGCCCATCGCCTGGAAGATTTTATGGGGAACGACCCGCCGCGTTTTCGCGGTCCGGCCGAAGATCCCCAGGCAAACGTCCGCCGCAGCCGCCGCCCGGGCGAGTTCCGTCATGGGCACGCGCCCCGAGAAATCGATGTTGGCTAAATCCGCGGCCGCCGCCCGGGTCGCAGCCGACGTCCGCCCCTCTCCGATCAGCCGGAAGCGGATCGACCGATCCCGCAGCCAAACCAAACGGGCCGCCTCGACAATGATCTCGACTCCGTGAAGGGGCAGAAACGAGCCGAAAAAGAGGACCTGAAAACCGTTGCCGGGCCGGAGCGCCCGGGAGAGGAGTTCCGTCTCCGCCGGCGGGCGGAAAACGTCGTCGTCGTAGCCCAAGGGCACAACCTCGACCTTGGCCGGCGAAAGGCCGTAGGTTTCGCAATAATACCTCTTATGGGCGGCCGTGTCGGCCAAGACGAGATCGGCCAAGGCGAAGGATGCCCGGTCGATCTGGAAATTCCACCAGGCCCCGGGCGAGTCCGGGCGCCCCCAGCCCCAGTCAATGACTTTCGTCTCGTAGCGGGCGGCGAGCGGATCGAAAATCAACGGCCGGGCGGTCAAAGAGGCGAGCAACCGGGCCGGGGGGACGTCCTTGGCGCAGAACTCCGGGACGAAGAGACAGCGGCCGGCCGCCGCCCCCTCCGGCCGGAGAAGGCCCCGACGGAACGCATCCAGGAGAAGCAGCGGGTGACGGGCCCAGGATTTCAGCCCCGCCCCAAAGCGGCATTCGACGACTTCGGCTCCAATCCGGCCGAGACCCTTGCGGAGAACCGCGCCGCGCGGGTAGCCCGGAAGAAAACCGCCGAAAAATTCAAAACGCACGGACCTGTTTTATTCCACGGCTTCGGCTCTTGTCAATCGGGAAGGCGCTTCTTAAGGCTTTATCTCGATTTCGGATCGGGGCAGCCGAAGCCGGGAGGAAGGAGGCGGGATTAGAGGGAAGCGACCCTGAACGATTGACGGCGATCGAGCGGTGGCGTATCCTTACGGCAGCGGAGACCATCCGCAGGAGTCCGTCATGGCCCTCGACTCTTTTCTCCTCGACATTCTCGCCTGCCCGGAATGCCAGGGCGACGTCAAGATCACGGCCGATGAACAAGGCCTCAAGTGCCTCCGCTGCCACCGGGTCTATCCGATCCGGGACGACATTCCGGTGATGCTGATCGAGGAAGCGGCGATCGAACCCGGGCGGGCCGTCAAAGAGTGATTTGAATCCCCGCTCCCTCCTCCTTCTCCGTTTCCGCCGTCTCGGCGACATCGTTCTGACGACGCCGGCCGTCTCCCTCCTCAAGAGCCGGTTTCCCGGCTCCTCCCTGACCTATCTCGTCGAAGAGCCGTACCGCCGCTTGGTCGAGGGCCATCCCGACATCGACCGGGTCATCGTCGTCCCGGCCAAGCAGAACCGGTCCGATTTCCTCCGCCTCATCCGGGAGATCCGCCGGGAGCGGTACGACGCGCTTTTGGATTTTCACGGCGGTCCCCGGGCCGCCTGGATCGCGCTCTTGGGAGGCGCCCGTCTCAAGATCGGCCACGCCATCAAGTCCAAGGGCTTTCTCTACCACCGGACGACGCCCCGGCGCGGTCTCGATTCGCCCCTTCATTCCGTCGAAACCCACGCCGGTCTCGTCCGGGCCCTGGGCGCGGATTTCCGGAAAGAGGACATCCCTCCCTTGATCCTTCCCCCCGCCCGGCCGGAGGAAATCGCCCGGGTCGAGGCCTTGACCGCGGCCGTCGCCTCCGGACAAGCCGGACCGGGCGGCGGCCCCCTCCCCCTCGTCGTTCTTCACATCGGCGCCGGCAACGCCTTCCGGGACTGGGGCGAGGAAAACGCGGCCGTCCTGGCTTCCCGTCTTCTCGAAATCCCGGGGATCTCCCTCGCCGCTGTCGGCGGCGAAGGCGACCGGCCGCGGGAGGACCGGATCGCCGCCCGCTTGGGCTCGCCCCGATTCCTTTCCTTGTCCGGACGCTTGAATATGATCGAGGTGCGGGAGCTTGTCCGCCGGGCGGTCCTGTTCATCGGTCCCGACAGCGGCCCGATGCACCTGGCGGCCGGTACCGCCACGCCGATCATCGCTTACTTCGGCCCGACGCTTCCGGCCTTGTTCGGACCCTGGCGGCCGGGCCTCAACCCGGCGAAAACGGTGATTCTCGAGACGAATCCGGACTGCCGGCCCTGCCGCCAGCGCGTCTGCGAACCGGGGGATTACCGGTGCCTGCGGAACATATCTCCCGACGAAGTACTTGCCGCCGCCCGGCCGTTTCTTCCTTCCTAGTCCGCCCTCCCGCCTTCCCTCCCGGCGGAGGATCCGGCCGCTTGAATCCGTCCTCGTTTCCCCTGAGACGGGCGTTCAATTCGCTGAAAATAAATGCTATACTCCCCCCCATGATGAAAATCATCCGTGATTTCGTCTCCGGACGCCCGGCCGGCGACGTCGTTCTCGCTTCCGCCCTGGCCGCTGCCCTCCTTTTCTCCATGATTTCCATCAGCTTAGCCCAAGGATTCCTGGCGATCACCCTGATCGTCTGGCTCATCCTTCTTGCCCGGGGAAAACGCAGGTTCGAGACGCCGGTCTTCTTTTGGGCCTTGGCGGCTTACGCCGGTCTTTCGCTCCTTTCCTCGGCCGCTTCGGTCAATCCTCGGATCAGCTTTTGGGACTCGCGGGATCTCCTGCTCATCCTGGCCGTCCCGGTCACCCTCGCGGCCGTCCGCCGCCGGGCCGACCTCACGCTCGCTCTGTCGGCTTTATTTTTATCGGCGGCCGTCAACGGCGTTTACGCCGTCTTCTGCCGCTTTGCGACGACGGCCGAGCGGATCCGGGCG
>JAAZPG010000268.1 GCA_012797375.1 Acidobacteriota bacterium | reverse complement strand
GCCGTGCCGGATCCGGCCCGGCGGTTCGTCGACCTCGAGTTCACCGTGGAGGCCGGACGCCGGTTCAGCGTCCGAAACATCGAATTCCGCGGCGGGCTGGGGGAAGTCCAGGCCAGGGCGGTCAAGTCGCTGGCGACGCGTCCCGGACGGCCCTATCGTCCCGCCGTTCTTGAATCCGACCTGGACGTGATCAGGGCGGCCTACCGCGCCGCCGGCTATCCCCGGGCCGACGTCGCGGTCCAAACCCGATTTTTCCGGGCGGCCGACGCGTCCGTCGGCCTCGTTCTCGGGGTCGATCCCCGGGAACGGATCCGCATCACCATCCGGGGAGCCGAGGTCCCCGAATCTCTCGTCCGGCCGCTTTGGGAAGAGCGGATTTTTGAGGAGTGGGGGCTGAAGCAGGCTGAGGCCGCCATCCTGACCTCCCTTCGAAGAAAAGGCCATGTCTTTGCCGTTGTCCGCTCGTCCATCGAGAGGGAAGCGGGCGATCTGCATATCATCCACCAGGTCGATCCCGGACCGAAAATCCGGATCAGCAGCGTCGTCTTCGAGGGATTGACGGCCTTTTCCGAGGCCGAGATCCGGCGGAGAATCGGGTTGGCCCCGCGCCTTCCCCTTTTCGGCAGCGTTTCCGGCGACCAGCTGTTTGCCGCCCCCGAGGAAGTGGAAACCCTTTATGAAAGGGAAGGGTATCCCGACGCCGGGGTCACGCTTCAATTCCGGGAACGGGGAGACGGGTACCAGGCGGTGTTTGTCATCGACGAGGGGCCGGTCCGGACCATCCGGTCGGTCGTTTTCCGGAACATCTCGCTCGTCCCGGAAAATGATCTCCGGCGGGATTTGGAATGCCGCGAGAGCGGCCCCTATGAGCCCGGGCGCGTCCGCCGCGATGCCGAGCGCCTTGAGTCCCGGTATTTAAACGGGGGGATCCGCGGGACCGCGGTCGCCGGCCGGGCCGAAGCCCTGGACGACGGGCGCTTCGATGTCTTCTTCGATATCCAGGAAGGCACGCCCGTCCGCATCGACAAGATCGTCGTCTCCGGAAACGCCGTGACCCGGCGCGACGTGATCGACCGGGCCCTCCTCCTGCGCGAGGGGGACCCGGCGCGGTCCGACCTGATCCTCGAATCCAAGCGCCGGCTGGAGAAACTGGGAGTTTTCGTCGAGGTCAAGATCGAGGAAATCCTCTCGACCGAAAGCGGGAGGGAAACACTGGTCGTCAGCCTCCGCGAGGGAGCGCGCAACTACGCGGGGCTGGGCGTGGGCCTGGAGACGAAGAACGAGCCGATGACCTTCGAGATCTGGAACAACGTCATCCGTCCCCGGTTTTCCGCTGAGTTTATCCGCGGCAACATGCTCGGCCGGGCGGCCCAGCTCAGCCTCATCGGCCAGTTCAGCTTGAAAGAAAAACGGGCTGTCGCCTCGTGGGAATCGCCGGCCTTTTTCGGCCTGCCTTTCCAGTCCTCGGTCAACGCCTGGCTCGAACGGGAAGAGAGAGTGAGCTACGGTTTCGACCGCCGCGGCTTCAGCCTCTCCGGCTTCCGGTCGATCGGACCGGATTGGACGTCCCTGACGACGCTCCGGTTCGCCCGGACGACGCTTTATTTCCTGGAAGTCGAGGAATCCGAGATCGACCGGCAGCATTATCCGTACTCGGCCACCTCTCTTTCGGAAAGCCTGATTTGGGACGCCCGGGACGACAGCTTCAATCCCACCCGGGGCCTTTTTTTCAGCGCCGTCCTTGAATGGGCGTACCCGCTGTTCAAGGTCGAATCGGATTACTTGAAGAGCTTCGTGAAATTCCAGTATTTCCAGCCGATCGGCGGCCGGATCCTCCTGCTGGGGACGTTCCGGAGCGGGCTGGGGATGGGCCGCATTCCGATTCACGAGCGTTTTTTCGCCGGCGGCTCGGGGACGTTCCGCGGCCGGCGGTTCGACGATCTCGGCCCGAAAGACGCGAAATCAGGGAAGCCGGTCGGAGGGAAGGCCTTGATCCTCTTCAACATCGATGCCCAAATCGCGCCTTTTTCCTCCCTGCCCGGCCTGTCCCTGGCCGTTTTTTATGATCGGGGCAATGTCTTCGCCAGCCGCAAGGACGTCGGCTTCGATGCCCTTGAGGACGCCCTGGGCTTCGGCTTCCGCTACAAGACGCCGCTCGGACCTCTGCGCGTCGACCTCGGATGGAATCTTGATCCGTCGGCCGGCGGCCGCGGGCCTCGGCTGTATGTGACGATCGGCAATGTGTTTTAAAAAAATGCGCTTGAGAACAATCGGGACCTTGGTTCTGGCCCTTCTCCCGGTGCTGGTTTCAGCGGCCGGCGGGACGGCCGGCGGCCGGGAGCGGATCGTCGACGGGATCGTGGCCGTGGTGAACAGCCGGATCATCACCCTGATCGACGTCCAGGTGGTCGAGACGTTCGGGATCGTCGAGGGATCGCCGGCTTTGCCGGGCGGCGGGAGGGATCTCCGGGACGTCTTGGAGAAGCTCATCAGCCAAAAAGTCGTCCTGGACCTCGTCCGGGGCCGCTCAACAGCCGACCCGGCCCGGGTCGAAGCGGAGATCGAGCGGATCACCGCCCGTCTGGGGGAGGAGGAGACGGGCCGGCGGCTGGCCCGCTTCGGGATCGGGAAAGACGACCTGCGGCCGTATGTCGAGGAGAAGCTCGGCGTCGAGACCGTCATCGCCGAGCGGTTCAGCCGGAGCGTGACCGTCAGTCTCGACGAGATTGAAACCCGGTACCGGGAGCGTTATCTTCCCGCGGAGCAGGCCGCCGGACGGACTCCCCGGCCGTTCCTCGAGACCGTCGACGTTCTGGAAGGTGAAATCCGGGTGGAAAAGACCGCCGCCCAATCGAATCTCTGGGTTCAATCCCTCCGGGAACAGGCCGAGATCGAAATCCGCCCCGAGCTTTTGATACAATAGCCCCATCGTTCACACGGAAAAGGAGTCGCGCATGGCCCGTCAGGTGTTTTTGTTCCCGGGACAGGGATCCCAGTCGGTCGGCATGGGAAAGAGCTTTTATGATCGTTTCGAGGACGCCCGGCGGCTGTTTGACCGGGCCGACGACGTCCTGGGATTTTCCCTTTCCAAGATCTGTTTCGAGGGCCCCGAGGAGACGCTGCGCTTGACTCAAAACACCCAGCCGGCTCTTCTGCTCGTGAGCACGGCCGCCTTCCGTCTCTGGGGGCGGACGCCGTATGCGGCCGCGGGGCACAGCCTGGGGGAATACTCGGCCCATGTGGCCGCCGGAACGATCCGGTTCGAGGACGCCCTGACTCTCGTCCACAAGCGCGGAACGTACATGCAAGACGCCGTCCCTGTCGGCGTCGGGGCGATGGCCGCTCTCTTGGGGGCGGATTATGAAGCGGTCCGGGCGGCCTGCGGGCGGGCCGAGGGCGGGCAGGTTCAGATCGCCAACTGGAACAGCCCCGAGCAGATCGTCATCTCCGGCCACAAGGCGGCCGTCGAGGACGTCGTCCGCAATGTCCGGAGCGTCAAATCGGTCATGCTCCCGGTCAGCGCCCCGTTCCATTCCGGGCTCATGAAAGACGCCGAGGACCGGCTGGCGGCCGACTTGGATGCCGTCGAGTTCCACGACCCGGCGTTCCCGGTCATCACCAACGTCGACGCCCGGATGATCCGTACCGGGGCCGAAGCCCGGGACGCCCTCAAGCGTCAGGTCAGCCGGCCCGTCCTCTGGACGAAATCAATGGAGCTTCTGGCCGGGGAGGAGATCGACGCGTTCATCGAATTCGGTCCGGGCAAAGTCCTCTGCGGGTTGATCAAGCGGATCGGCAAGGGCTGGGCTCCTCCGTTCACCGTGCGCTCCATCGAGGACGCGGAGGCGCTGGACAAATAATCGGAGGCGCGGCTCCGACTATTTTTCGAGGACGATGTCGCGGCCGTGCTTGACGAAGTATTCGGCCGCCGAATACAAGGCGATGGCCATTGTCAGCCAGAGGCCGATTTTTCCCACGACCCAAAATTTTCCGAGGATGCCCTCTCCGAGGACGAGGAGGGCGATCGTCACGGTCTCCAGCTGCATTTTCAGCTTGCCCGGCCAGGAAGCGGGGATGACGACGCCCTTGGAGGCGGCGATCGCCCGGAAGCCGGTGACCGCGACCTCCCGGCCGATGATGACCACGGCCATCCATGCCGGGACGCGTCCCACGCCGACGAGGCAGATGAAGGCGGCCGTCATCAGGAGCTTGTCGGCGATCGGATCCAGAAGCTGGCCGAGGGTGGTGATGCGGTTGGTCCGCCGGGCGAGAAGACCGTCCACCGTGTCGGTGAAGGTGGCGAAAAGGAAGACGCCGAAAGCCGCCCATTCGTTTCCCTTGAAGTCGACCAGAAGGAAAAACATGAAAAACGGGATCAGGAAGATCCGCAGCGAAGTCAGGGCATTTGGCAAGTTCATGAAAGCGAAAGCGTAGTACAGGTTCCCCCGCGAAGTCAAACCGAAGGTGGGGACGCGCCTCCTCGGAGAAGCGGCGTTTCTCCAATCCTTCTTTCATTTTGGAGTTAAGGGAAAGTCCGTCTTATCGGGAGAGGCGTTCCAAATCTCATTGTCCTTGCGGGAAGATTCCGAAGGAGTTAAAATCGAAAGACCGCGTTTCCTCGGATCCTCGATCCAAGGGCCGCGATTTCAACGACGGAGGTTCTCTCATGTCTCTCCGGCGCTTCCCGCGCATCCTGACTCTCTCCTTTTCCGTTTTCATTCTAGCCCTCCTCCTCTTCCCCCAGCAGACGAAAAAGCCGGTCCGGATCGCCAACACCGACCCGGCCCTCCGCCTTCAAGCCTATGATCAACATGTGAAGATGAAGGGCGAATCGAAATTCAAGGATTTGACATGGCAATTCCTCGGGCCGAAGAACGTCAGCGGCCGCTGCATCGACGTGGCCGTCGCGACGCCCAAGGGAAAGACCTACACGATGTATGTCGCCGCCGCTTCCGGCGGCCTCTGGAAAACCGACAATGAAGGGACGACCTGGACTCCCGTGTTCGAGCAGGGACCGTCCACGGCCATCGGCGACGTGGCCCTGGCTCCTTCCAACCAGGATATCGTCTGGATCGGCACCGGCGAGGCGAACATTTTCCGTTCGTCCCAATCCGGCGTGGGCGTCTACCGCTCCACCGACGCCGGGCGGACCTGGACGCACCGCGGCCTGGCCGGGACGGGGACCATCGCCCGGATCGTCATCCATCCGAAAAATCCGGACATCGTCTACGTCGCCGCCGGCGGGACGGAATGGACGACGAATCCCGACCGGGGCGTCTACAAAACCGTCGACGGCGGCCAAACCTGGGACAAGGTCCTTTTCGTCAATGATGAAACGGGCGCTTACGACCTGGTTATGGATCCCCGCGACAGCGACACGCTCTACGCCACGACCTGGCAGCGGACCCGCAAGAAATGGAACGATCCCCGCAACACCGCCGTCTCCGCCGGCAGCGGGATCTGGAAAACGACCGACGGCGGCAAGACTTGGACTCCGGTCAACGCCGGCCTGCCCGAAGCCCGTTACCGCGGCCGGATCGGGATCGACCTGTGCCTCTCCAAGCCGGACATCCTTTATGCGTTCGTCGACAACTACGAGAAAGCCCGCGAACCCAGCGAGGAGGAAAAGATCAACGGGTACGGCCTCCCCTCGGCCGGGATCATCAAGGGCGCGACGGTCTATCGTTCGGACGACGCCGGAAAAACCTGGGTCCAGACGAGCGGCCTGACGCCCGAGCAAAAGAAATTCATGGAGCGGCACTCCAACACCTACGGTTGGGTGTTCGGCCAGGTCCGGGTCGACCCCAACGATGAAAACACGGTCTACACGATGGGCCTGTCCCTCAACGTCTCCCGCGACGGCGGAAAAACCTTCAGCCGCATCCGGACGAACGGCGGCGACCACCACGCTCTCTGGATCGATCCGTCGAATTCCCTCTACTTGCTCAACGGCTTCGACCAAGGCTTAAACGTCAGCTATGACGGCGGCAAGACATGGCGTTACTTCCAGGCCGAGCTCCCGCTCTGCCAGTTCTTCAACATCAATTACGACATGGCCGAGCCGTTCCGCGTTTACGGCTCGATGCAGGATCACGGAAGCTACCGGGCGAAAGTCGATGTGAGCGGGGGCCGGGACAAGATTGCCCCGCAGGACTTCGAGGATGCGCCCGGCGGCGAAGGCTCCAACCACGCCGTCGACCCGACGAACCCGAACATCGTCTATTCCGCCGGCTTTTACGGCTCGATCACGCGCTCGGATTACAGCCGGCCGGGCCGGTACCCGGGATATCCCGCCTCCAAGAACATCCTTCCTGTGCCGTACCAGGACGAGCCGCGTCTCCGCGGCCAGTGGCTGGCGCCCTTCCTGGTTTCGCCCCACAATCCCTCCATCCTTTACCACGGCATGCAGTATGTCTTCCGCTCGTTCGACCGGGGCGACACCTGGGAAAAAATCAGCCCGGACCTGACCTCGGCCGTCCCGTCGGAAATGGGCGACATCCCCTACCACACGCTCTTCGCCCTGTCGGAATCGCCGCTCAAAGACGGCCTGATCTACGCCGGGACGGATGACGGCAACGTCTGGGTGACCAAGGACGGGGGCCGGAAATGGACGGCGATCAACGCCGGCCTGCCCTATCAAAAATGGGTATCGCGGCTGGTCGCCTCGCAGCACAAGATGTCCGTCGTCTACATGACCCAGAACGGCAAGCGGGACGACGACGTCGCCCCTTATGTCTGGAAATCCGAGGACTTCGGCAAAACCTGGGTGGACATCTCCAAGGGCATTCCCTTGGGCCCGGTCAACGTCGTCCGCGAGGATCCGGTCGATCCGAAGATCCTCTATGCCGGTACCGACCAAGGCGTCTATGCCACGACGGACGGCGGAGCGACTTGGAACGTCCTGGGCGGAAACCTGCCCTCGGCGTATGTCCATGACCTGATCATCCATCCGCGGGACAACATGATCGTCATCGCCACCCACGGCCGGGGGATGTGGGTCTTGGACGCCAATCCCGTCAACGGCAAGGACAAGCGCCGCGCCTGGGCTTGGTGGGAGGAAGAGTAAGCCATGCGGCGGCTTAAGACCCTGATCCCGGTTCTCGTTATGATGTGGACCGCGGCTTCGGCCGCGGTCCAGGCCGCCCCGTCGACCGATCCGTCCCTCCGGCTCCAGTGGGCCGAGGCGTTCGCCTCCCTGAAAGCCCAGACGCCCTTTCCCGAATTGACGTGGCGGTTCATCGGGCCGGACATCTGCAGCGGCCGCTGCACGGACGTCGCCGTCCCCCGCGGGACGACGAACGTCATTTATGTCGGCGCGGCCACCGGGGGGGTCTGGAAAACTGAAGACGGCGGGACGACCTGGAAGCCGATCACCGACGAGCTCCCGACGCCGTCGGTGGGAGACCTGGCCGTGGCCGGCTCCGATCCCGATATCGTCTGGCTGGGGACGGGGGAGGCCAACCACTTTCGAGCGTCCATCGCCGGCCTCGGCGTCTATAAATCCGTCGACGCCGGCCGGACCTGGGCGCACATGGGACTGGCCGCCACTCAGTCCATCGGCCGGATCCTGATCCATCCCGAAAATCCCGACGTCGTCTATGTCGCGGCCACCGGCCACGAATGGACGCCGAATCCCGAACGGGGGGTTTATAAAACCGCCGACGGCGGGAAAACCTGGGAGAAAGTCCTTTTCCTCAAGGACACGGTCGGGGCGATCGATCTGGTGATGGACCCGAAGAATCCCGACGTGCTGATCGCCTCGATGGTCAATCGCATCCGCCGGCGCTGGAGCGATCCCGTTCCGGGCGGGGAGGACGGCCTGTTCAAGACCGTCGACGGCGGCAAGACCTGGAAGGAGCTGACGAAGGGACTCCCCGACACGGCCCTGACGGGACGGATCGGGATCGACCTCTGCGCCTCGAAGCCCGACGTCGTCTATGCCTATGTCGACAACCACAACCTCGGCCGCGAGCCCGAATCGGGCGAGCGCGACGCCTACGGGCGTCTGAAAACCGGCCGGAAAATCATCGGGGCCGAGGTCTACCGCTCCGACGACCAGGGCGAGAGCTGGCGAAAAGTCAGCGTCTCCGACGCCCTGATGGAGACGTTCGGCGGAACCTACGGCTGGGTCTTCGGCCAGATCCGGGTCGACCCGGTGGACGAAAACACCGTCTACCTCATGGGCTTGGGCTTGTTCGTCTCGCGGGACGGCGGGAAATCCTGGACCGAGATCGCCCGGGACGTCCATGGCGACCACCACGGCCTGTGGATCAATCCCGACGATCCGGCCTTCCTGGTCAATGTCAACGACGGCGGAGTCGCCCTGTCCCGGGACGGGGGAAAGACCTGGCGGGCGTTCATCAAGGAAATCCCGGCCGTCCAGTTCTATAACGTCGCCCTGGACATGGCGGAGCCGTTCTCCGCCCACGGCTCGGTCCAGGACCACGGCACGATCCGGGGGATGGGCCTCGCCCCGGCCAAGAACGGGGCGGCGGACCCGGTCCGCTGGGAGTACGCGGCCGGAGGCGAGGGAACGCAGATCGCCGTCGACCCGGCCGATCCGAACGTGGTCTATTCCTCGTCGTTTTACGGCCGGCTCATGCGGTCGGTCCGCCAAGACGGGGAATGGAAGTCGAAAAACATCTATCCCCGGCCGGCCCCGGGCGAGCCCGAGCACCGCGGCCAGTGGCTGGCCGCGACCATCCTTTCGCCCCACGACTCGAAAACCGTCTATCATGGTTTCCAGTACGTCTACCGGTCGCGGGACGAAGGAGCGACGTGGGAGAGAATCAGCCCGGACCTCACGGCGTTCGATCCCGACAAGCAGGGCCGCCTGCCCTACGCCATCCCTTACGCGTCGATCACGACCCTGGACGAATCGCCCTTGAAAGCCGGCGTTCTTTACGCCGGGACCGATGACGGCCATCTCTGGGTGACCCGGGACGGCGGGGCGGAATGGACGAAGATCACCGCCGGCCTGCCGGAGAACACCCACGTCTGGACGATCGAGGCCTCGCGGCACGATCCGGCGACCGTCTATTGCGCCCTGGTCGGGCGCCACGAGGATGATTTCGCGCCCTACGTTTTCGCCTCCACGGATTACGGAAACTCCTGGACGCCGATCACGGCGAACATGCCCGGCGGACCGGTCAACGTCATCCGCGAGGATCCGAAAAAAAAGGGCGTGCTCTACGCCGGCACGGATCAGGGCGTCTTCGTCAGCCGGGACGGGGTGAGCGCCTGGCAATATCTCGGGAAGGGCTTGCCCGTTTGCCCGGTCTGGGACATCCGGATCCATCCCCGCGACAACATGATGGTCATCGCCACCAACGGCCGGGGAATGTGGGTCCTGGACGACCTTTCCCGGATTCAGAAATCGACCTGATCCCGAGAGCCGGTTAAATAAGAGACGCCGCCGGGCGGACGGCGCGTTGTTCCGGAGCGGGCCGCGGCCCGAGGTCGGCCGCCGAAGGATTCGTTTCGATGGAGACGGCGACACGGACGGCTTGGTTCCGTTTCTACGAGGAATTGAACGATTTCCTCCCGGCGGAACGGCGGCAGGCCGATTTCCCGTATTCGTTTCGGGGCCGCCCTTCGGTGAAGGACGCCGTTGAGGCCGTCGGCGTCCCGCACACCGAAGTGGACTTGATCCTGGTCAACGGGCGGTCGGTGGATTTTCATTATCACCTCGAACCCGGAGACCGGGTCTCCGTCTATCCGGTTTTCGAGTCGCTGGACATCACCCCCGTCCTTCGGCTGCGGCCGGAACCGCTGCGCCGTCCGTCGTTCATCCTGGACGTCCACCTGGGCAAGCTGGCCCGGCGCCTGAGATGCCTCGGATTCGACACGGTCTACCGCAACGATTTCACGGATGAACAGCTGATCGGAGAAGCCGAGAGGGAATCGCGCATCATCTTGACCCGGGATAGGAATCTCCTGAAGCACGGCCGCGTCCTCCGGGGCTCCTGGGTGCGCTCCGGCCGTCTCGAGGAACAGGTCGGGGAGATCGTGGAGCGATTCGACCTGGCCCGTCAATTCCGTCCGTTCACCCGCTGCCTGCCCTGCAACGGCCCGGTGGTTCCCGTCCCGAAGTCCGAAGTGGAGGACCGTCTGCCTCCGAGAACGAAAGCCGAATTTCACGAATTCACCCGTTGCCGCGTCTGCGGGCGGGTCTATTGGAAAGGGTCGCATTACGACCGCCTTGCGGCCGTCGTGAATCATCTCGGCGGGCCGGGCCGTCCGGGCGCGGCTTGAGGCGCCGGCGTC
>JAAZPG010000267.1 GCA_012797375.1 Acidobacteriota bacterium | reverse complement strand
CAAGCCGCCGCGCCGGCGCTCTTTTTTTCACCCCCTGGAAAGCAACGGAAAATTCCGTTAAAATGTTTTGCGGAAACGGCCCATGTCCCTGAGACCCATTATCACCATCGGGCATAAAACCCTGGCCGCGAAGTCCGCTCCGGTCACAGTCATCGACGACGGCGTCCGGACACTGGCCCGGGACATGATCGAAACCCTCCATGCCGCCCCGGGTCTCGGCCTCTCCGCCCCCCAGGTCAACGTTTCCGTCCGCCTGATCGTCCTCGATCTTTCCATCGGTGAAAATCCCGACGATCTCATCATCATGATCAACCCGGAAATCACCTCCCAGGAAGGCCAAATCATCCGGGAGGAAGGATGCCTGTCCGTCCCCGAAGTCTTCGAAAAAGTGACCCGGCCGCAGAAAGTCACGGTCCAGGGGCTCGACCTTGAAGGAAAGGAAAGGGTTTTGGAGGCCCGGGATCTTCTCGCCCGGGTGTTCTGCCACGAAATCGATCACCTGGACGGCAAGCTGTTCGTTGACCGCCTCTCCCCCCTGAAGCGCAGCTTGATCCGGAAGAAATTCAGAAAAGCGGCGGCTGCGAAGCCCTGAACGCCCCCATGCGCGTCGTCTTTTTCGGAAGTCCCGAGGCGGCCGTCCCCTCGTTCCAGGCCCTCCTCGAAGCCGGCCACGAAATCCCTCTCGTCATCGCCCAACCCGACCGCCCCGTCGGACGAGGCAGGCGCCTTCTTCCCGGTCCGGTCAAGCGGTTCGCCCTCGACCGCGGGATCCCCGTCGCCCAGCCGGAAAAAATCCGTTTGGATCCGGAGATCCTCGACCGGCTTCGGGCCGCGGCTCCCGATATCCAAGTCGTCGTCGCCTACGGCCAGATCATCCCCATGACGATCGTGGCCCTTCCGCCGCGGGGGACGGTCAATGTCCATTTCTCCCTCCTGCCCCGCTTCCGGGGAGCCGCCCCGGTCGCGGCCGCGATCGCGGCCGGAGAGACACGGACGGGCGTGACGATCTTCAGCTTGAACGAGAAAATGGACGAGGGCGACATCCTGGCCGAGGAGGAAACTCCGATCGGTTCCTTGGAAACGGCCGGAGAGCTCGAAGCCCGCCTGGCCTCGCTCGGGGCCGGACTTCTTCTCCGAACGCTCGACCGCATCGATGAAATCATCCCCCGTTCCCAGGATCATTCGCTGGCGACGCTCGCGCCTAAGATCCGCAAGGAGGACGGCCGGATCGAATGGACGCGGAGCGCCGTCGAAATCGACCGGCGCGTCCGGGCCTTAAGCCCGAAACCGGCGGCCTTCGTCCGGCTGCGGGGAAGCCGGTTGATCATCCTCGCCGGCCGGCCCGTCGAAGGCGTCGCCACGCCCGCCCATCAGGGCCCGCCGGGGACGGTGACAAGCCTGTCCAAGGAGGGGATTACGGTCGCTTGCGGCGGGGGGACGCGTTATCTGATCACCCGCCTCCATCCGGAAAGCCGGGCGGAAATGGACGCCCATGCCTTCGTCTTGGGGGGAGGGATTCAAGCGGGGGATTTGCTCGAATAGCGGTCAGAATTCGTCCAAGATATACAAATTGGGATTGACCGCGCTGCCGTTAAGGCGGACCTCGTAATGGACGTGGTCGCCCAGCGCCCGGCCCGTCCGTCCGACGAGGCCGATCGTATCGCCTCTCTTGACCCGGGCGCCCGGCTTGATAAGCGCTTTGCTCAAGTGCCCGTAGAGCGTCGTGATTCCGTTGCCGTGGTTGATGATGATATTGTTCCCCAGGGCGCCGTCGTAGGCGACCCGGAGAACGGCGCCGTCGGCCGTGGCGACCACCGGATTTCCATGAACCGTGGCGATGTCGAGGCCGGAATGGAAGGCACGCCGGCCCGAGCCGAACGGATCGAGGCGCCAGCCGAAACCGCTGGAGCGGTAGCCGATGACCGGGGCGATGGAGGGCCGGGTGGCGAACTGGCCCTGGAGCTGCTCGAAATGGGAAAGCAGGGCGTCAAGGTTTTTCTCAAGGTCATCGGCCGTCCGCGTCAGATCCTGGACGGAGGCGATCGACGGCGGCGGATTTCCGGGAGGAGGGATCACTTGAGCCGCATCCGGCGGAAAGGCGGATTGCCCGCCGCCGACGCCGGGATTCGTCAACATTTCCGGCGACTTGATCCCGGCGAAGACATTCAGCTTGCCGGCGTATTCCCGGAAGCCGTTCAGCTTCCGCTCCAGCTCCCCGACCTTCGTCCCATAAACGCGCAGCTCTTCCTTCTGCTTCGCGTTTTCGGCGACCAGGGAGTGGTAGCTCCGGCGGGAAAGGCGGACGCGGACATAATCGACCGTAACGGCCGTCATCAAAACGGCCAGACCGATGCCGCAAACCGTCGCGGCCTTGACCGTCCTCCGCGAAAACGACCATGTCCGGGGAGACTTGGTGGTATGCGGAATGACGATCAGGGAGAGATGCTTCTTTCCCATGGGAATTCTTTAAACCGCCCTCCTGAATAACACAAGCCCGAAAGGGATGTCAAGGCATAATTTTTCGGCCGGGGTCAACCGCACAGGACCGCTCCGCCGTTGACGTTGATGATCGCCCCGGTGATATGCCGGGCCAGGTCGGAGGCCAGGAAGAGGATCGGGCCGGCGATATCCTCGGCCGGCGGGATGCGTTTCAGGGGGATCGACTGGCGGATGCTCTCCCGGAAGGCCGGGTCGGCGAACGAACCGGCGCTCATGTCCGTGTCCACCCAGCCCGGGGCGACGCAATTGACCCGGATGCCGAAGGGAGCCAGCTCCGAGGACCAGGACTTGGTCAGGGCGTTCAAGGCTCCCTTGGTCGCGGCGTAATGGGAATGATGGGCCTCGCCCCGGATTCCGGCCGTCGATCCGACGTTGATGATGCATCCCTTGCTGCGGGCCTTCATCTGCGGGACGACGGCGTCCGTCAGGTAATAAACGCCGTCCAGGTTGACCTCCATCGTCGTCTTCCAGGCCTCGACGTTTCCCTCGCCCATTTCCAGGTAAGTCCAGATGCCGTGATTGTTGACGAGGATGTCGACGCCTCCCCAGGCGTCGGCGACCGCCCCGGCCAGGGCCGCGGCGTCTTCCCGGCGGGCCAGGTCGGCTTTCCGGACCAGGCAGAGCCGGCCTCGGGATTCGACGGCTTCCTTGACCTCGGCCGCCGCTTTTTCGTCGCGGACATAATTGAACGCGACGTCGCTGCCGGCCTCGGCGAACAGGATCGCCGCCGCCCGGCCGATGCCGCGGGAGCCGCCCGTGATCAGGGTGCGTTGTCCGTTCAGGGTAATCACGGCGCTCACCTGTCCCCGGCGTAGCCGAGGGTAAAATCCTTGGTCCCGGCGAAATCCAGCGGGGCGTACAATTCCTCGGCCGCCGGCAACACTTTCGCCTTCATTGTCTCGAAATATTCGGCCGGGCTCGGAAGGGCGCCCTTGAGGGCGGCGACCGCCGCCAGCTCGGCCGAGCCCAGATAGACCCGGGCCCCGTCGCCCATCCGGTCGTCGAAATTGCGGGTCGAGGTGGACAGGATCGTCGCCTTGGGGGCCACCCGGGCTTGGTTGCCCATGCACAGCGAACACCCCGGAATCTCCGTCCGGGCCCCCACCTGGGAATAGATCGCGTAGTACCCTTCCATTTTCAGCCGGGTCTCGTCCATTTTCGTCGGCGGCGTCAGCCAGATCTTGGCCGGCGGGCAGCCGGCCTTGTCGAAGATCCGTCCGGCCGCCCGGAAATGGCCGATGTTCGTCATGCAGGAGCCGATGAAGACCTCGTCGATCTTGTCGCCGGCGACCTTCGAGAGGAGCTTGACGTCGTCGGGATCGTTGGGACAAGCCAGGAGAGGCTCGGGGATATCGGCCAAGTCAATCTCGAGGACGGCCGCGTACGCTCCGCCGTCGACGGCCTTCTCATCCCGCTCGATCAGCGCCGGCTCGACCAGCCAGGCCTCGACCGCGGCGATCCGCCGCCGGAGGGTTTCGGCGTGTCCGTAGCCTTGTTCGATCATCTTGGTCATCAGGGCGATGTTGCTCCGCAGGTTCCGGGCCACTTGGTCCCGGGACAAGGCGATGACCGCCCCGGCCGCCGACCGTTCGGCCGAGGCGTCCGTCAGCTCATAAGCCTGGTCGACGGTCAGATCCGGCAGCCCTTCCATCTCCAGGATCCGGCCGTTGAAGACGTTGACCTTTCCTTTCTTGGCGACGGTGAGCAGCCCCCGCCGGATGGCGAAGTACGGAATGGCGTTGACCGCGTCCCGCAGCGTCAAGCCGGGATTGAGCTTCCCCTTGAAGCGGACCAGGACGGACTCGGGCATGTCAAGGGGCATGAAGCCGAGGGCTCCGGCGAACGCCACGAGCCCCGAACCGGCCGGAAAGCTCAAGCCGATCGGGAAGCGGGTGTGGGAAT
>JAAZPG010000028.1 GCA_012797375.1 Acidobacteriota bacterium | reverse complement strand
CGCGGGCCTTGACCGTGAAGGGCGTCGGCGGCGTCCAGCCTGTCTCGAGGAGGGCCGAAATATCGGCTTTTTCAAGGGTCAGAACGAACCGGCCTTCGGCCGTTCTCAGGACCGTCGTCGGCGGAACGTCCGGGCGGGAAAACGTGTCGATCAGATAGCGGCCCGACGGCGAATAGACAACCTCGTGATCCATGTCCTCCGGCGTGAGCAGGACCTTGCCGGTCCCGTCGAAGCCGATCTGATAGATATGCCGGAAGTACGGATCGCGGCCGGATTCCATCCCCAGGCCGGCGAACGTCAGCCGCCGCTTCTCCGGCTCGACCCGAACGACGCGGGCGGCCCTCCCGGGGCCGGAGGGGATCGGATTTTTCAGCCGCCCGGTTTCGAGGTCGTAAAGGAAGAGGCGTCCCCAATCCTCGCGCTCGGAAAACCAGATGAATTCGCCGGACTCCGGCAAAAACCGCCAGGCCGACTCCCCCGCCCCGGATTCGAAAAATGTCTTCGTCGTTTCCTCGAAGACGTCCCGGACCTCGCCCGTCTCGGGATCGGCGATCCGGAGCAGGGCCGAGGAGTGGTCGCGCGGCGTGGAGACGAACGCCAGCCGGCGCGAATCCCGGCTCCAGGCGACGTCCTCCATCTGTCCGTCGCTGGCTTGGATGTCGTCGGTCACGCTGCCGCGGCGCGCGTCGGGCGGAACCTTCAAGCGGACGACCCGCGGTCCGTCCAGGTGGACGACGACCCGCTGGATCGTGATCACCGTCTCATCCTCCGGCAGCGGATACTTCCAAACATGAAGAACGGGCCGGCCGGCTTTCACCTCGACGAGCGGCATTTCGCCCACGCCGCGCTGATCCTGCTGAAACGTGGCGATCTTCCGCGAATCAGGCGACCAGGCGACGATCGGCCGGTCGCTTTTCGACCAGCCGGCGTTGTCCGTCGCGTAGCCGAAATCCTTGACTCCGTCGAACGTCAACGGCCGCTCCGTCCCCGTCTCCGTTTCCCGCACCCACAGGTTGTCGCCGCGGAGGAAGGCCTCCAGGCGCCCGTCGGGAGACGCCGCTCCCGGCTCACGCTCTTTCTCCGGCCGGCCGCCGGGCGGGGCGATCGCCTCGAACGTCATCTTCCGGCCGCGGAGATCGCAGGAATACCGGCGCGCCCCGACGACGAAGGAGATCCTTTTCCCTCCGTCCATAAACTCGATTTCATTAAACGGCAGGCTCGTCGCGGCGTGCGGCTTGCCCTCGGCCGCCGACAGAGCGGCCGCGACCCGGACGTGGTCGAACGCCGGCCCGCGGACGCCCCGGGGCGCGTCGACCAGAATGAATTCCGATCCTCCGGCCAGCCGGTTCCGGTACCAGAACCTGTCTCCCGAAAGCCAGTGCGGCTCGACGGAAGCCCGGAAAACGAGAGACGCGGCCTGGGCCCCGAGGAATCGTTCCGCCCGGGCATAATCGGCGGCGGTGACGACGGGGCGTTCCGCGGCCGTCGAGGGAAGGGCGGTCAATACGGCGGACAACGCCGCCGCGGCGAGGATCCGGAGCATCCGGTGGGACATCGGCAGCCTCCTTTTTATCGATCGTGGATCATAGCCACGGTCTCGGCGACGGCCCGGGCTGAAAACAGGAGGGCCGTCCGGAAATCCTTGCTATTGTGGCTGTTTTGCCCGAGAAGATCAATCGTTCCAAAGGGACAAGGATGAAGATGCCAGGACCGGGCCCGTTTTGATATAATCTGGGCGATTCAACGCCCGGAAAACCCGGAGCCGTTTCAAGGAGCCGATCATGTCCAATCAGGTTTGGGACCGCATGTCGAAATCTCTGGAAGGCATCGTGAACATCGAAGAAGCCCGCGTCACCCTCCTCGATGAAAAAAGACTCCCGGAAACAATGGACGGCTTGATCCAGGAAGCGGTATTCGGCGACCCGGACGTCCAAGCCGCCGCCCGGTGGCTGATCCGGGAGACCGCCCAGGCCGCCGGCATCCGTCCCGCCTCGATCCATGAGCTGTATGTCGCCCGGGGCCGCGGCCAGATCGAGAAAGCCTTCACTGTTCCGGCAATGAACTTGAGGATGCTGGCGTATGATTCCGCCCGGGCCGTGTTCCGGGCCGCCAGGACGATCGACTGCGGCGCCTTTATCTTCGAGATCGCCCGGAGCGAGATGGTCTACACGGACCAGCGCCCGACCGAGTACGTCGCCGCCGTCCTCGCGGCCGCCCTCCGGGAAGGATACCGCGGGCCCGTCTTCATCCAGGGCGACCACTTCCAGGCCGGGGCCAAAAAATACGCGATCGACCCCGAAGCCGAGGTCCAAGCCATCCGCGACGTGATCGTCGAATCCATCGGCGCGGGGTTCTACAACATCGACATCGACACGTCCACCCTCGTCGATCTCTCCCTCCCGAAGCTCCATGACCAGCAGAAGAAAAATTTCGAGCTTTGTGCGACCCTGACCCGCTTCATCCGCGACCGCGAACCCGCCGGGGTGACGATCTCGATCGGCGGCGAAATCGGCGAGGTCGGGCATCAAAACAGCACGGTCGAGGACCTCGACGCCTTCATGGAGGGGTACAACGCCGCCCGCGGGGCCAAGACGGGGATCAGCAAAATCAGCATCCAGACGGGCACATCGCACGGCGGCGTGGTCCTGCCCGACGGGTCGTTGGCCGATGTAGCCATCGATTTCGAGGCCCTCCGGAAGCTGAGCGCCCGGGCCCGGGAGAAGTACGGCATGGGCGGGGCCGTCCAGCACGGCGCCAGCACCCTGCCCGACACGGCGTTCCACCGGTTCGTCGAGGCCGGGACCTGCGAAGTCCACCTGGCCACCGCCTTCCAAACCCTGATCATGGATCATCCGACCGTCCCCGAGTCGCTCCGGCTGGAAATGTACGATTGGCTGAAAAAAAACGCGGCCGCGGAGCGCAAGCCCAAGGATTCCGACGCCCAATTCTTCTACAAGCTTCGGAAAAAGGCCGTCGGACCGTTCAAGAAGCGCTTCTGGGACCTGCCGAGGGAAGCCCGGGAGGAGATCGGAGCGGATCTGGAGAAGAAATTCCAATACCTGTTTGAACAGCTGGGAATGGCCCGGACCGCCGGCATCGTGAAACGCTTCATCAAGGCGCCGGAAATCCATACTCCCCGGCCCGCCGGCGGCATCCGGAAAGCCAAAACCGAAAACGTCGACGGCCTGGCAGACTGAAGCCCAGGCTGAATCCAAGACTCTCTGCCTCCCGGAAAGCGGGCGCACGTCCCCGGAGCGGAGCATTTGTCGCCTCTTCGCAAATGCCGCGGAGCGGGACTGAAGCCCAGGCTGAATCCAAGACTCTCTGCCTCCCGGAAAGCGGGCGCACGTCCCCGGAGCGG
>JAAZPG010000266.1 GCA_012797375.1 Acidobacteriota bacterium | reverse complement strand
GACTGCTGTCCCAGGAGGTCAAGATGTCGAGGATTCGCGCGTCGCGCATAATCATTGGACTCTTTGCCGTAGCGATCGTTGTTTCCACTGTGGCCTGCCAGAAGCTGAACGTCAACAATCTGCGGGCTAATTATTACTTCAACAAGGGAAACGCCCTGTTCAATGAGAAGAAGTATCCGAAGGCCATCGAAGAGTACGAACAAGCGGTCAAATTCAATCCCAACTTGAAGGAAGCCTTCCGGTACATCGGCGAAAGCTACAAGATGATCTACGCTCCGGGCAAGGATTCGGATGACAACAAGCTGAGGGGGGCCAAAGCCCTCAACGCCCTGGTCAAGGCCTATGAAATCGACCCGGACAACAAGGAAATCATCTACTCGCTGGGGGACATGTACGACAAGCTTCATGATATCCCCAGCGCGGAGAAGATGTTCCTCCGGATCATCGAGCTCGATCCGGGCAACATGAACAACTATTACATCGCGGCCGAGTTCTACAAGCGTTACGCCGGCGAGAACGCCGATCTCAAGACGAAGGCCGAGCAGATGTATCTTCGCCGCATCGAAACCGATCCCGACGCGGTCCAGGGCTATGCTTATATGGCCAACTACTACGACAACCTGCCGACGGCCGATTTCAAGGATAAATTCGACCGGGCCCTGGATTATCACCAGAAACGCCTGAGCATCGAGCCCCAAAACGCCGAGGTTCTCTACACGATCGGCGTCAACCGGTTCAACAAAGCGTATCAGCTCCAGAATTTTCTGTCCGACTTCGAAAAAGCCGAAGTGGCCGGCGAAGCCGAGCAGGCTCTTCTCAAGGCGATCGAGATCGATCCGACCTTCGCCAATTCCTTCGCCTACATGAAGATGCTCTATATCAACATTCATGCCAAAGTTTTCCCCGAAAAAGAGAGCCGCTACCTTGCCGAAGCCGACCGCTACGGCGAAAAGTTCAAAGAGGCCCAGGCTCGGGCGATCGAACGGATGAAGCTGGAAAAAGAGCTTAAAAAGTAAGCGTTTTCGCCTGTTCCAGGACATCCCGCCCTCCTCTCCGGCTCCGTCGGGGAGGAGGGTTTTTTTTCATTGACATCTGAACCCGGAAATAGTATCTTATTGCATCATTTTATTTTAGCGAAACCTGGAGTCAGAGTTTCCATATCTCTTGTTGAGGTTCAGCCGATGAAGACTTATGTCCCAAAAAAGGATGCCATCGAACGCAAGTGGTGGGTGGTCGACGCCGAAGGCAAAGTCCTGGGACGTTTGGCCACGCAGGTCGCCGTTCTTCTTCGCGGAAAAGCGAAGCCGCAGTATGCCCCGTTCGTCGACACCGGCGATTTTGTCATTGTCGTCAACGCCGAAAAAATCGCCGTGACCGGCCGGAAGACGGAGCTTAAGAAATACCATCGTCATTCCGGGTATCCGGGCGGCATCAAAACCGAGGTTCTCAAGGACCTCTTGGCGAAAAAACCCGAGGAAGTCATTAAGAAAGCCGTCTGGGGGATGATTCCGAAGAACACCCTCGGGCGCGCGGTATACAAGAAGCTCAAGGTTTACCGGGGGCCCGAACATCCCCACGCCGCGCAGAATCCCCAGGAATACCGGTTCTAAAACGAGGAGGCCGACGCAGTGAGTCTCATTCAGTATTACGGCACAGGCAAGCGGAAGACATCCATCGCCCGGGTCTTCCTGCGGTCCGGCAAAGGCGATTTCACCTTGTTCGTCAACAAACGCCCCCGGGTGTTTGAGGATTATTTCCGGACGGAATCCCACCGGCTGAAGATCAAGCAGCCGCTGGCCCTGACCTCGACGGAGGACAAATTCGACGTCTTCATGCGGGTCGAGGGAGGCGGCGTCCACGGCCAATCCGAAGCCGTTCGGCTGGGGATCACCCGGGCCCTGATCGAGTATAACCGGGAGCTCAAGCCGGCTCTGAAGGCGGCCGGCCTGGTCACCCGCGATTCCCGCATCAAGGAACGCAAGAAATACGGCCTGCTCGGCGCCCGTAAAGCCCCGCAGTACCACAAGCGTTAACGGAGGAAACCGTGGTCTCAGTCACGATGAAGGAACTGTTGGAGGCGGGCGTCCACTTCGGGCACCAAACCAAGCGCTGGAATCCCAAGATGAAGGAATTCATCTACGGCCAGCGCAACGGCATCTACATCATCGACTTGCAGAAGACGATCAAGGTCTTCAAGGAAAGCCTGGCTTTCGTCAAAAGCGTCGCCGAGAGCGGCAAGGACATCTTGTTCGTCGGAACCAAGAAGCAGGCCCAGGATATCGTCCGCGACGCGGCCCAGAAGTGCGAATCGAGCTACGTCAACCAGCGCTGGCTGGGCGGGCTCCTGACGAACTTCCGGGTCATCAGCGGATCGATCGATAAGCTGGTCGAGCTCGAGGAGATGCGGGAAGACGGCCGCTGGGATCTTCTTTCGAAGAAGGAACAATCCAAGCTCGAGAAAGTCTACCGCAAGCTGAGCAAGAACTTGGGCGGCATCAAGAATTTAAAGGGCATTCCCGGAGCGATGTTCATCATCGACTCCTCGCGGGAAACGATCGCCCTCGAAGAGGCGCGGAAAATGGCGATCCCGATCGTGGCCATCGTCGACACCAACGGCGACCCCGACGGCCTGACGTATCCCATTCCCGGCAACGACGACGCCGTCCGGGCGATCGAGCTGTTTTCCAACAAGATCGCGGAGGCCATTCTCGACGGGAAGAAAGCCCGGATCGAGAAATCGATGCTCGAGGACAAGGCCGCGGAGGAAGCCGCGGCCGCGGCCGAGGAACCGGCGCTCGATCTCGGTTGAGGCGGCGGATGAACCGGGCGCGGGCCCGGGGTTGAAAATCGACAAGGAGTTCACGATGGATATCACGGCGGAGATGGTCAAGGAATTGCGCGAGCGTACCGGCATCGGGATGATGGAGTGCAAGCGGGCTCTCGAGGAAGCCGGCGGCGACCAGGAAAAAGCGATCGAGATCCTGCGGAAAAAGGGTTATGCCCGGGCTGCGGACAAGGCCGACCGGGCGACCCGCGAGGGCCGGATCGGATCCTACATCCACACCAACGGCAAGATCGGCGTCGTGGTCGAAGTCAACTGTGAAACCGACTTCGTCGCCAAGAATGAGGAGTTCCAGGAGCTCGTCAAGAACATCGCCATGCACATCGCCGCCGCGGCGCCGAAATATGTCGCCCCGGCCGACGTGCCGGCCGACGTCCTCGAAAAGGAGCGGGAGATCATCCGCGAGCAGTTCAAGGATTCCAAAAAACCGGCCGAGATCGTCGAGAAAATCGTCGAGGGCAAGCTCTCCAAGTTCTACGAGGAAACCTGCCTTCTCGAGCAGCCGTACATCCGGGACGATAAGCAAAAGATCAAGGATCTGATCACCCAGTTCATCAGCAAATTCAAGGAGAACACCAAGGTCGGCCGGTTCACCCGGTACCAGATTTCGAAATAACGGGAGGAGGCATGCCCGCGCCCAAGCCCGCCTACGAACGCGTTCTGCTCAAGCTTTCGGGGGAGTCTCTCCTGGGAAGGCAAGCCTTTGGAATCGATTTCCGGACGACCCAGGCGATCGCCCAGGAAATCAAGGAAGTCCATGCTCTCGGCGTCCAGATCGCGATCATGATCGGCGGGGGCAACATCTTCCGCGGCGTGAGGGGAGCGGCCGAGGGAGTGGAGCGCGTCTCGGCCGACCAGATGGGCCTGCTGGCCACGATCATGAACGGGATCGCCCTCCAGGAGGCCTTGGAGAAGATCGGAGTGATGACCCGGCATGTCTCAGCCCTGGAGATCCGGGCCATCGCCGAGCCGTTCATCCGCCGCCGGGTTCTCCGCCATCTGGAAAAGGGCCGGGTCATCATCTTCAGCGCCGGTCTGGGCAGCCCCTATTTCACGACCGACACCGCGGCCGCGCTCCGGGCCCTGGAAATCAAGGCCGGGGCCATCCTCAAGGCGACCAAGGTCGACGGCGTTTATTCGGCCGATCCGCTCAAGGATCCGAAGGCCAAGCGGTTCAACCGGATCCGGTATATCGAAGTCCTCAAGAGGGGTCTTGAGGTGATGGATGCCACGGCGATCTCGCTCTGCAAGGACAACAAGCTTCCGATCATCGTTTTCGGCTTGAAAAAGCGGGGCAATATCCAGCGGGTCGTCCTGGGCGAGGACATCGGGACGACCGTGTATTGAAGGAGGAGGCCGTCATGGTGAAGGATGTTCTGCAGGATTGCGATCGAAAGATGAAGGCCTCCATGGAGCATTTCCGCAAGGAGCTCAGCCGCCTCCGGACGGGCCGGGCCAATCTCGGCGTTTTTGAGGACATCAAGGTGGATTATTACGGCGTTCTGACGCCGGTCAATCAGACGGCCCGGATCGGCCTTCCCGATCCGAACCTGATCACGATCGCCCCCTACGATCAAAGTGTTTTGGAGGCGATCGACAAGGCCATCCGATCGGCCGATCTCGGCTTCAATCCCATCAACGATGGAAAGCTCCTCAAAATCCCCGTCCCTCCCCTCGACGAGGAGCGGCGGCGGGAGATCGTCAAGAAGGTCAAGAAAATGCTCGAGGAGGAGAAAACCGCCCTCCGCAATCTCCGCCGTGAAGCCAAGGATTTCATCGAGGAGCTCGAGAAGGAAAAGGAGATCGGCGAGGACGATAAATTCAAGGGCCTCGAGGAGCTCCAGAAAACGATCGACGATTACACGAAGAAAATCGAGGACATCGCGGCGGCCAAAGAAAAAGAAATCATGCAGATCTGAATTCCCGGGGAATCCCCATCCTCGGACGGATCCGCGCTCTTCTTCTCCCTGATTTCCGAAGGCGTCAAGGCGGCGGGGAATTTCGGTATTTCCAAGATCCTCGTTCAGGATTGCTTCGGCCCGGGCGGCAATGGCGCTTGGGGCGCGGGGGCCGCGGTTTTCCGGAACCAGTTATCCGTCGTCCCGAATTTCGTCCGCAAGGCGATGCCCCAAGCCAGGAGGCTCAGGAAAAACGACAGCGCTCCGCCGACGAGGGGAATGAATCGGAGGACGCCGACGACGGCCAGCCCGAGAAGCGCCCCGCCGATGGGGGAGACCGAGGTCCGGCGGAACGCGCCGGCGGTCAGCCGGCCGGCGGTGAAGTAGACTACGATCCGTCCGAAGACCTTGATGAGGATTCCCGCAAACGAGAGGGCGATCAGGACGGGGATGCCGATCAGGATGACGCTGAGAACGGCGGCGAAGACCATCAGGAAAAGGAACGCGGCGGAGGCGACGAGGCCGGTTAAGAGGACCGGTCCGAGGGAGCGGCGCATTTCGCCGGCGGCCCGGGTCACGTTTCCGGGGAACAGACCGGCGACGATGACCGCGAGGACGGCCCAGAGGGCTAAGGAGATGATCTTGATGATGAGGACGATCGGGAGATACGCCGCCCCGAGCAGTCCGCCGACGCCGCCCTGGAGAAAACGCTCCCGCAGCTCCTCGGATTTAAAGTAGACCGTGTCCCCTTGGACGACGCTTCCTTCCTCCCGGACGAGCGTTCCGCCGAGGATCAGGAGATCCTTCCGGATAACGGCTGTCGGCTTCAGGGTCACTCGGGCGCCGACGCCGACGAAGGAATCGCCGACTTCTCCGCTGATCGTCACTTCGCTTCCCACGGCCAGGACGTCCTTGCGGACTTTGCCTTCGATGTTCACGGTCCCGCCCCAGGTGAAGAGCTGATTTTGTTCGCTCTGCGGGCTGATCAGGATGTCTTTTTTATAGCCGATCGGCGAATTCTGCGGGAAGGCCGGCAGGGGAATCAAGCCCGCCGCCGCGAGGACGATCAAGCCGGCGCCGATCCGGGCCAGGATCTTATTTTTCATGCGTTCTCTCCGAAACGGGGAGTCGGCGGCGAAGGAATACACCGCCGGAAATCAAGATGACCAGAGTTCCGCCGATGAGAACGGCCCGGCCGTCCGGCCCGAGGATTTCGGCCGTCGATCGCAGGAATTCGAGAACTCCGCGGGAGACTCCGAGGATGATTTTTCCGCCCAAGAAGAGGAGCTTCCCGCCCTTGGCCGCGAAGGCGGCGGCGTTGCGGAGCTGGGCTCCGAATGCGGGACCGATTCGGGAGAGCCAGGCGGCCGTTCCGGCACCGGCGAGAATCATGCCCAGGCCGATCCCCGCGCCGGCCGCGGCGGCGGCCGCCGCCGTCCAGACGAGGCCGGGATGGAGTTTCTTCGCGGCCGGAACGGGAAGGGCGGCGATCCCGGCCATGACGCCGGCGGCGAAGTCCGGAGGAACCTCAAATGGAGGAAGATCCGCGGCCGCTCCGGCGATCCGCCCGCGGACGGCGCGGGCGCGCCGGCAAGATTCGCAGGACTGGAGGTGGCGCTCGACGGCCTCTTTCTCCGCCCCGGTCAGGGCGCCGTCCAGGTCATCATACAGGCGGTCGACGGATGGGCAGCTCATGGCATCTCCTCAAGCAGCCCGCGCATCATTTCCTTGGCCTGAAACACCCGGTTTTTCACCGTCCCGACCGGGAGCTTCTTGATTTCGGCCATCTCTTCATAACTCATGCCGTTGATATGTCTCCAGACGAACAGTTCTTTCAAATGAACCGGCAGCCGGTCCATGGCCTTTTCCAGCCTGAGCCGGAGCTCCTTGCGCTCCATCTCGAGGATGATGGACGCGGTCTCATCGGCGACTTGGAGAGTGCAGCCGTCCTCGGTGTCGTCCAGCGGCTGATCCAGGGAGATCGCGGTGATTTTCTTTTTTCTCCAATGATCGATCAAATAATTGGACGCGATCCGGAACAGCCAGGTCGAAAATTTATACTGCGAACGATACGACGGGAGAGCCGCGTAAGCGCGGAGAAACACTTCCTGGCTGACGTCCAAGGCCATCTCTCTCTCTCGGACCATCCGGCTCACGTAGTTGAGCATCGGCTGCTGGTATTTCAGGACGATCGTCTCAAACGCCTTCCGGTCGCCGCGCAGGCACCGCCGGACGAGTTTGGGATCGTCGGACCCGGAGGACCTTTTATCCTCAGGCATTTATACGGGCTCCGAGAGAAAAAGTTCAGCTCCGCCGGGGATCGACATTGTCAATAATCTCGCAGCCGTCCGGGACCTCGATGACAAAGACATTCGGCCCGAGACGGGGGTTGGTTTTCAGGCGGGAAAAAGTGAATTCGTTCTTGTTGCCGGCCCAGTCGAATAAAACGACCCGGCGGAGAAAAAACGTCCGGGCGTCGATCTCGACGAGGAGATAGGCGGTTTCCCCCTCCTCGAGGGGAGTCAGCTTGAGTTGATGAACGGGCCCTTCGGCTCCGGGGAAGGGATTGTTTTCGATCCGGTAGGCGTCGGCCAGCCCGGTCCGTCCCGAAAGAAGACCGAACAACGCCCCGTCGGCTTGGTCGTCGGGGATGATCTGCCGGATAAGCTGGTTTTCCTCGGGGATAAGCGTCTCCATGACGCCGTCGCTGAGAACGATGATTTGCCCGGACCCGCTCCGGTATTCCCACCGCATCCGGCCGGGTTTCCGGTAGGACAGGCGGCCCTTTTCCCGAAGCGGCTCGGACACGGTCATGGAAAAATATGCCTGTTCGAAATCGGCTTGGAAGGAGTTGAGGGCGGCCAGAGCCCGTTCCGACTTTAAGAAGACGTCCCGGGCCGCGTCTTCGTCCGCCCAGGCGGGGAGGAGGAGGCCGGCGAGGCAAAAAACGGCTCCCGCGATTGTCCTCCGCAGGTCGAGCCCTCCGAAATTCCCTTCGCCCGGTCTCATCGTCCCGGTATTATAACACGGTTGATCGGCCGGGGATCTTTCTGGTATAACCCTCGGCATGCGTCCGGAATTTCTAATCCTGTTCGTCGCTTACCTCGCCCTGCTCTTGGCCGTCGGATTGACCTTTTCCCGCCGGATGAAAAGCGCCGAGGACTTTTTTTTCGCCGGGAGGCGTCTTTCGAGCGGCCTCATCTGCGTCTCCCTGACCGCCTCCTGGTTCGGGGCGACCTCGATTTTGGTATCCGTCGACGAGGCCTTCGCCGGCGGGGTGAACGCGATCTGGATCGTCGGCGTCCCGGCGGTGGCGACGGTCCTTCTCCTGGCCGCTTTGTTCGCTTCCCGCCTTCATCGTCTTCCCGTCCTGACGTGGTCAGACCTGGTCGAGCTTCGCTACGGCCGAACGGTCCGGCATCTCGCCTCCGGGCTTCTCGTCTGGTACATGGCCATGCTGGCCGCTTCCCAGATGTCGGCCCTGGGGCTTTTCCTGAAGGATTTTCTCGGCGTGTCTTATGCCGGGGCCATCGGCGCCGGCGCGGCTGTCGTCCTGATTTATACGGCGTTGGGCGGCCTGCGCTCGGTGATCTGGACCGACGTTCTTCAATTCCTGCTTCTTTCGGCCGGCGTCCTGGCGCTCTTTTTCCATATCCGGGGGGCATCGTCGTGGACTTCGGCCGCGGTCCGGGCGGCGGCGGCCGGAAAAAACGGGTATTTCAACCTTTTCCATGATTTCGGCGGGAAAGGCTTGATGGCCCTTTCTTTTACCATGGCCTGGACGATTTCGCCCATCGCTTTGCAGCGGATCCGGGCCGCCCGGAGCGCGTCCGCGGCCCGGCGGGGTCTTGGGGCGACGGCCGCGGCCCTCGGCGGCTTTTACCTGCTTGTCGGCGCGACCGGCGTTCTTTCCCTTCCCCTTTTTCCGGAGAGGATAGGCGGGACGTCCGTCCGGCCTCTTGTCGCCGATATCGCCGGCGGCCGGACCGGTTTCGTCCTCGGCGGCTTGGTCTTCGTCGCCATCCTGGCGGCGATTCTTTCGACGATGGACACGGCCGTCAACGCCGGAGCTCTCGTGTTGAACCGAGACGTGATCGAGCAGATTCATCCCCGGGCTAAACGCCGGCCCGTTTTCTGGGGGAGGACGGCGACGGTGTTGATCGCGGCCTTCGCTTTTCTGGTCGCCCTGAAGCTCCGCAACATCCTCAAGACGATCGGGCTGTCGTCGGAGATCCTGGCTGAGGGATTTTTCATCCCCGGGGCGGCGATGATGTTTTTAAAAGCAAAATATCCGGCAGCCGGGCTTTTCAGCGTCTGCGGGGGAGGGGGATTCGCCGTTTTGAGCTTCCTCGAATCCTCGGGAATCGTGTCTTTGGGCCTGCCGGCCTGGCCGTACTCCGTCCCCTGGGGCTTGGCCGCCGGGGCCGCGGGATTCGCCGCGGGTTTTTGGGTCGACCGACGGCGGCCGGACCGGCTGGCATGATCGATATTGTTCAAGGCCGGCGTTTTCGCTAAGATGGGGGACGATGTCCGCCAAGACGAAATTCCGGCTGTGGCTCATCCAGCACCCGGGGAAGTTCCTGATATGGATGTGGATGAAGACGTGCCGCTGGAAGATCGTCGGAGACGGCCCGTACCGGGCCCTGAGGAAGTCGGGGCGGCCGGTCGTTTTGCTCATTTGGCATGGAAAAATCTTCGTTGTCCCGTTCTTTTTCCGCAAGCGAGGAATCCTGGCCCTGGTCAGCCCGTCCCAAGACGGGGAATTCGTCGCCCGGCTGATGGACGGCTGGGGCTACACCCTCATCCGGGGGTCCGGCTCTCATCCGATGAAAACCGCCTGGATCGAGATGGTCCGGGAACTGAACGAAGGCGGCGAGGTCATCATCGTTCCCGACGGCCCGAAGGGGCCCGACCGACAATTCAAGCCGGGGGCGGTCAAGCTGGCCGCCGAAACCGGCGCGGCGATGGTCCCCTTTTCCTTTTCCGCCCGCCGGAAAAAGATCCTTCGCAGCTGGGACCGCTTCGAGATGTTCTTCCCCTTTACGCGGATCGCCGCCGTTTACGGCGAGCCGATTGAGATTCCCCGCGGCTTGCCGCCCGAGAGCCGGGAGGAGGAGCGTCTCCGGGCGGAACGTCTCATGATCGAATTCGACGCCCGGGTCGACCGGTTTTTCGAGAGTGGGGCGGAGGGCTAGGGGCGAACGTCCGGCGGCGAGGATTTCTGGAACCGCGAGGCCGTTTCCTTGTTCAACAGGATGATGATTGAATAGATCCCCAGGGCCGTCCCAAACGGGACGTTGAACAGGCTCAGGAAGGAGACGACGAGGGTGAGGATCCGGCCCCATTCGTACCCCTTCAGGAGGCCGTATCCGCCGATGATCTTCGGCAAGCCGATCAAGGCCAGGAACGACCCCAGGAAGAAGCCGATGAAACGGAGGATTCCGGGAGCTTGGGGATCGATGTCGGGAATGAACGAGACCCCGACCAAAATCAAAAACAGGAAGCCGGCGGCTACGAGGCTCAGGGCGCCGAAGATGATCCAGAGGATGCCGATGATTTTGATATGGTCGTTCATGGCCGTTCTCCTTTCCAGTTTCATGTACGAAAAACAACGCTCCGGGTTCACTCCTTTGACGGAAAGCTCATGGCGGAGGACGATGATCGCGGCGACGGCCTCAGCGATTTCATCGATCCGGGGAACCGGCTCATGGCGGAATTCCGGCCGCAAGACAAGAAATACGGTTGCGTTACATCCGGCCGGATCAATTCCAACCGCATGATCACGGCGGCCGCGGGCACGGCGGCCTGTTCGGCGGCCTTCGATCCGTTCGGGGGGATCCAGAAGACCCGGGTCAATCCTTATGATCCGGCATTGAAATTCCCGGGCAAGGAGCGGGAGCCGTCCAACGGGATGGATTGTTCCGGAGCCCGGCATTATCCGCCTGACCGGTATCGCTGTCTGAGCCCGGACCCGGTGCTCAACCGCGATGCGGCCCGCTCCGACCCGCAGCCCCGGCCGCTACAAAAATAGTAATAGGATTCGTTTCGTTTAAAAGCAAAGATAATCACCTTGTCTTAAGACACAGGTTCAGCGTCTTGACAAACGTCCGCTCAAAAGATAAATCTGTATCGTTTTTCATCATGGAGGGAAGAAAAATGAAGAAATTCCTGTGCTTGTCCGTTGCCCTGCTGCTGGCCTTGGCCGTCTCCGCCCCGGCCCAGACCGCCGTCGAGCTCATCAAGGCCGGAGATGACGCCCGCGACCAGAGAGACGACGCGAAAGCGCTCGAATCCTACCTGGCGGCGCTCGAGCTCGAGCCGGAAAACTACGAAGCGCTCTGGAAGGCGTCCGGCTCGATGGTCGACGTCGCCGACTTGGTCAACGTCCGGGCCAAGGGCGGCCTTGAGAAGCAGAAAAAGTATTATCAGGACGCGGCGGAATACGCCCGGAAGGCGATCGCCGTGAATCCCAATGACACGAACGGTCATTTCCAGCTTTCGGCCGCGCTGGGAATGTATGCCTTGGGTTTGGGCAACAAGGAAAAAATCGCGATGTCGAGGGAGATCAAGGCCGAGATCGAAAAATCCATCGAGCTCGACCCGAACAACGACGGCGCGTATCACGCCCTCGGCCGGTGGCATCGGACGATCGCCGAAATCGGCGGCGCCAAGCGGCTGCTGGGGGGCATCCTGTACGGCAAGATGCCCAAGGGAACCAACGAAGAAGCGCTGACGTACCTGATAAAGGCCGTCGAGATCAAGCCCGACGACATCCATCATCATCTGGAGCTCGGCCGGACCTACGTCGTCGTGGAGGACTACAAGGAAGCGGCCGCGGAATTCCGGAAGTGCGTGGACCTGCCCGAGGCGTCGGGCAAGGACGCGATGTACAAACAGGAAGCGAAAGCGGAATTAAGGAAGATCCAGAATAAGCTGAAATAATTATTCGTCGAAGACTTCCGCCTCGAAGATCTCGATCCGGGCGCCTTTTTTCCAGGCGTCGGGGGGAAGCCCGGCCTTCAAACAGCCGTGGCTGAGAAACGTTTCCCGCTTCCACCCGTACTCCACCGGGACCTGGGGAAGAAGGAGGCCCTTGCGCCCTCCTTGGGAGACGATGATTCCGTGACGGCCGACGACCACGTCCTCCGGCTTTTCCGCCGGGACGGGAAGCGTCAGGACGGAGATTTCGATGTGAATGTCGTCCATCTCTTCGGCCGTCACGGGCTCGAAACGCGGATCCTCGAAGGCCGCGGCCGCGGCCATTTCCACGACCGCATCGGCCAGCGGCTTGAGGGGGAGGGGGTAGCCGATGCAGCCCCGAAGCTCCCCCCGGCGGGTTAGGGTGACGAACGCGCCGCGCTTTTCGGCCAGGAGCGGGTCCTTTGTTGTCAGGGCCGGCGTCGGCTCTCCCGTCAGGCGGG
>JAAZPG010000265.1 GCA_012797375.1 Acidobacteriota bacterium | reverse complement strand
CGCCCCGCGCGCCCGGCCCCGCCGCGCCCCGCCCCGTCGCCCGGGCGTCGAAAAATCCCTCCCGGCGAAGGTTCTCCCGCAGCTCCTCTTCCGCCCGCCGCAGGCGCGGTTCGGAAAATTCCGTCTCGGGCCGGAGGGCGTAAAGTCCGGAGAGAAGGCGTTTCCTCGAGACAGGAACTTCGCCGGAAAAGGAAATCCGCCGGGTGAACAGCTTCCGCGTCAAAAGAAACGTCAGCCGGACGTCCTCCTCCCCTTCCGCCCGGACTTCGATGTCGGAGAACAAGCCGGTTTCATTGATTCGCTTGACCGCCTCGTCGATTCGGACGGGGAGAAAGGGATCGCCGTCGGCGATCGGAACGAGGCTGCGAAGGTCGGGCCGGATCTCCTCGCCCTCGACCCGGACAAGGACGGCGGAAATGCGCGCCCCGGACGCGACGGCGGACGCCGGCCGGCTTTCGGCGGCCGCCAAAACGGCCAGCAGCGCCAGAACCGCCCTAAAACCTTTTCCGGACCTTGGCATCGAGGCTCAACCGTCCCCGCTCGTCGCGCATCCCGACGAGCGAGAAATTTTCCAGGAATTCCCATTCCAGCCGGACGATCTCCTCGCGCTGGGACGTGAGGTTGGTCGAATACAAGAGCATCAGATTCCGCGACAGCTTCTTGCCGACGGTCAAACGGGCCGTCATTTCAGTCGAGGAGCCCAGGACGAAGGGATCGATCCGGAAGCGGTCCAGGCGGAACAGCCGTTCGGCTCCCCGGGCGGCCGAGTCGGCGAGCTGGAAGGACATCAACGATCCCGTCCCGACCTGGCTCGTGGCGTCGTAGGAATACGTCCTTTTGAACGATTCGCCCATGGAGAGAAGGGCCAGGACGTCCTCGGCCGGCAGCGGCGGCGAGGACGTAAACTCCGGCCGGAGGCTTTGCAGCAAACCGGCGACCGAGAGCGTCACCCGGTAATCCTTCAAGTAGGTTTCTCCGCGAAAATCGATGTAAGGCTCGATCGTCGTCGGGTTGAAGAAGCTGAGTCGGGCTTTGAGAACCCGGAAGCTCCGGTCTTGGAAGTAAACCTCGCCCTTCACGGCTTCCAGGTCCCCTAAAACGATCGGCGAGGCCACGGTTCCGCTGAGGGTCAGGTCGAGACGGCCTTCCATTTTCCCCAGGGCGTTTTCGAGCAT
This sequence comes from Acidobacteriota bacterium, assembly GCA_012797375.1. Taxonomy (GTDB): domain Bacteria; phylum Acidobacteriota; class Aminicenantia; order Aminicenantales; family UBA4085; genus JAAZPG01. Next base: position 1,067 of record JAAZPG010000265.1, on the reverse strand, counting down.
GGCCCCGTCGTCGGCATGGATCCGGATGTCCAGGGCCAGGTCGTCGAAAAGCCCCGGGCCCTTCCGGGCTTCGGGATACGGCGAGGCCGAAAAGATGAACTTCTCGTTGACTTCCCGCCGCCAGAGAAGCCGCTTGACGTCGACGTCCCCGGCGAGGACGTACTCCCGGGCGTTTTTCAGGAAACGGAACGATCCGTCGGCCAAGCCCCGCGTTCTCTCGAAGACGGACAGGGTCATGTCCCTTCCCTCGGCCCGGAGGTCGATCAGGGAAATCCCGCCGGGCCCGAAGCGGACCTCGCCCGATCCGAAGACGTCGCCGCCGCCGAGCTTTCCCCTCAGCGAGCGGATGGTCGCGACGTTGTTGTCGACCCGGATCAGTCCGGAATAATCGGTCAAGGCGTGGGCGAACTTGGGGAAAGGAAAGACCGCTCCCTTGAGGTCGAGAATGCCGTTCCACCGGGCCGGCGAGGCCCCGCCGCCCCGCACTTCGGCCAGACAGCGGATCTCGCCCTTGGCCCCCGACCAAGGCAGGAAGAGATCGAAGTTGTAGATCATCCCGGACGCGCCGACGAAAAATCCGCCGTCGGTCTCCGGGTAGCGGAAAGACGCCTCGATCTTGTTCCGGCCGGGATTGACCTCGCCCGTGAAGCGGGCTCCAAACGCCTTGTTCTTCATCCCGGCCGCGGCCGTTCCGGTGATTTCGATATTCTCGACGGGGCCCACGCCGAACCCGGTGATTTTCAACAGCCCGGAGGCCTCGTCGCGGGCGAAGTTCCCCCCCCCTTTCAGGTCGAAATCCAGCCGGCCGCGCACGGCCGGGGCCGGCCCCGAAAGGTCGATCCCGCGGAAGGCGGCGTCGATGGCGAAATCCTCGCTGTGGAATCCCATGGCCATCGAGCCCGAGACCGCGCCGCCGTAATACGTTCCGGTAAGGCCGGAAAGAGTCAGGCGGTAGTCGGCCGTCGACCAGCCGAACCGGCCTTTCACGTTCTCGACCGTTTGGCCGTACAGCACGGCCCGGGGAGAGGCGAAATCGCCCTCGGCCTCGATGCCGGCGCCGTCGTCGT
>JAAZPG010000264.1 GCA_012797375.1 Acidobacteriota bacterium | reverse complement strand
TGGAGATTCTTAAAATCGACGACCAGCGCGCCCTTGCTGGCCGCGACGACATGCCAGCCCAGGTTGAAGGCGGCATGGATGAACTCGAGTTGCGGCTCCCCCGTCCTCCAATTGGAGGACGTACACTCTACAAGAACCCCCGTTCGCCGCGGGCGTATCAAAACCTCGGAAAAGGACATCCCGGGAAACCAGCCGGGGAAGGATTCGAGCGGCGCCGGAGACGGATCGGCCAGATAGAAAAATTCACCTTCCTTGTTCGCCACCCAGGCGCCGGCCTTTCGAACGATCGCGATCAGGTCGAAATCCAACCCATAGCGGGCCCGGCAATCCTCGTGTTTCTCGGCCAGCAGGCGGACGAAAGCCTTGCCGACGTTTCCGTATCCGGTCAGGATCAGCGGGATCGACATGAAGTCATCTCCTGGGGCGGGGACATGCATTCCCCCGTCGTTCGGATTTATTCGTATTTATCCCGGGCATTATAAAACGAAACCGCATCCAAGACCATTTTCCAGAAAAGGGATAATGGAAAAACCGGAATGCTCTTAAGACCGGGCCGCCTTCCAAGACTCGATCATCAATTCTCTGCTCCTCCGTCCTCCTCTAAGACTAGAGAAGGACGGCCGGACGGCGGCCCTCCTTTATGAACCTGCCCATCCTGCCTTCCCTATGACTAGGGAAGGACTGCAGGTAGACGCTCCTCCTGCGGGGTCTTAAGACCGGAGCGTCTTTAAGACCCTTTGTATCCGAATCTACCCATCCTGCCTTCCCTATGACTAGGGAAGGACTGCAGGTAGACGCTCCTCCTGCAGGGTCTTAAGACCGGAGCGTCTTTAAGACCCTTTGTATCCGTATCTACCCATCCTGCCTTCCCTATGACTAGGGAAGGACTGCAGGTAGACGCTCCTCCTGCAGGAACGGAGAGGGCGGGATTCGAACCCGCGGTACACCTTGCGGCGCACACGCGCTTTCCAAGCGCGCTCCTTCAGCCACTCGGACACCTCTCCGAAAAAAACGCGATTAAGAAGAAATAAAATACCAGAAATGCCCCCTCAAGGTCAATTTGCGGGCCATCTAAGCCGGAACTGTAGATCTCCGCCGGAAAATACATTTCATCCGACTCTTAATTGGAACCTGGTTATCCATTTCCCGATTTGAAATCCAAACCTGGTTTACCATTTCCTTATTCCCAACCGGTGAGATTCGGCGTCCCGAGAGCCGCAAACGTCCGTCCTGCTTATATTTATATGAGGGAGTCGTGGACATTAAAGATTCGGGGGGAATAAATAAGGAAACGGTTAAACAGGTACCGATATCCCGACACCGAGGGCGCGGTCCCGTCCTCCCTATCGGTCGCGATAAATGTTGATGAGATCCTTCAAGACCGCGGCCGCCGTCCCGCGCGGATCGGACTTCCCGTCCGTGACGGCGATTGATCCCATCGTATCCGTCCGGAAAACGATCCCCTTGTTCGTCCCGGTCAGCCGGAAAAGCGGATGCGATGAGGGAACGGCCTGAACCTTGACATCGGCTTTGAAACGACCGCCCTCCTCGTAAAGGCGTCCCAACAGCTTGAGGGCATTCCCTTCGGCCCGGGCGGCGGCCAAGTCCTTGGCCGCGACAGCCCGAATCCCCTCCACCTCGAGATCGTCCAGAACAAACTCCGTCCCCGCCGAGGCGTTGGCCAGGAGGAGGACCTTGCAGGCGGTATCCCAGCCGTCGATATCCATCGACGGATCGGTCTCGGCGATTCCCCGGGCCCGGGCGTCCTTGAGGGCTTCCTCGAAGGAAAGCCCTTGCTCCAGCCGGCTCAGGATATAGTTGGTTGTCCCCGTTAAAACGCCTTCGAAACCCAGGATTTTCGCCCCGGCCAGGGAAATCGTCGCGACATCGAGCGTCGGGAGGGCGGCGGCCGTCGCTCCGCTGAACTTGAGGGAAAGTTTTTTCGCCCGGGCTTTGGCTTGGAGATTCTTAAAATCGACGACCAGCGCGCCCTTGCTGGCCGCGACGACATGCCAGCCCAGGTTGAAGGCGGCATGGATGAACTCGAGTTGCGGCTCCCCCGTCCTCCAATTGGAGGACGTACACTCTACAAGAACCCCC
>JAAZPG010000263.1 GCA_012797375.1 Acidobacteriota bacterium | reverse complement strand
GCGGAAGATCCAGGCGTCCGCGGGTTCCCGTTTTGAGATACCGGCGCAAGGGGCGGGGATCCACGGACGGACTTGGAGAGATCCCGCCGAACGGCTCCCGGTTGCGGCCTCCTTCTCCCATGTTGGCTTCCTCAGGCGGACGCTTCCCCGGCGAAATATCTTTTCCGGAACCGAAGGGCGACGTTGACCAGGGCGATCATGACCGGGACCTCGATCAGCGGCCCGATCACCGCGGCGAAGGCCTCGCCGGAGTTGAGCCCGAAAACGGCCACGGCCACGGCGATGGCCAGCTCGAAGTTGTTGCTGGCCGCGGTGAAGGACAGGGTGGCGGTCTTGGAATAATCCGCTCCGACTTTCCGGCCCATGAAAAACGAGACGAGGAACATGATCAGGAAATAGAGGACCAGGGGAACGGCGATGCGCAGGACGTCGAGCGGGATTTTGACGATGTACTCGCCCTTGAGCGAGAACATGACGACGATGGTGAAGAGGAGGGCGACCAGGGTGATCGGGCTGATTTTAGGGATGAATTTCGTTTCGTACCAGGTCTTCCCCTTGAGCTTCAGCATCGTGAACCGGGTGATGATGCCGGCCAGAAAAGGAATCCCCAGGTAGATGAACACGCTTCGGGCGATTTCCCCGATCGTGATGTCTACGGCCGTCCCTTTCAGTCCGAACCAGCCGGGGAGGACGGTGATGAAGACATAAGCATAAACCGAGAAAAAGATCACCTGAAAAATGGAATTCAAAGCAACCAGGCCGGCGGCGTATTCCGTGTCGCCCTTGGCCAGCTCGTTCCAGACGATGACCATGGCGATGCAGCGGGCCAGCCCGATAAGGATCAAGCCGTACATGTAGTGGGGATAATCCCGGAGAAAAAGGACGGCCAGGGCGAACATGAGAAGCGGCCCGATGATCCAGTTTTGGACGAGCGAAAGGAACAGAACCTTGACGTTCCGGAAAACGTCGCCGAGCTCCTCGTATTTCACCTTGGCCAGAGGCGGGTACATCATCAGGATCAACGCGACGGCGATCGGGATGTTCGTCGTCCCGGACTGAAACGTGTTGATGAGCCCGACGACGGCCGGGATGAAATATCCGAGCCCGACGCCGGCGGCCATGGCCGCGAAGATCCACAGGGTGAGATACCGGTCCAGAAAGGAAAGCCGCTTCGGGCGCGAATCATTCATGGCCATCTCCTTTGCGCGTTTTATCCGACGAGAAGATATCCCCCGACGAGCATGATGATGACGCCGGCCGCCTTTTGAAGGCCGACGCTCGCTTTTTTCAATCCCTTGGACTCGATCATCTTTCTGGCCGCCCCCATGGACGTTCCGGCGATGAGGATCAAAACGGAGTGGCCGAGGGCGTAAATGAAGAGGAGGGCGCCGCCGAAGAGGACATTTCCTTTCTCGGCCGCAAAAGCCAGGAGAACGGCCAGAATGGGGACGGCGCAAGGCGTGGAAACCAGGCCGAAGAGAAGCCCGAGGGCCAAGGCGCCGAGAAGCCCCCGGCCTTTAAATCGAGCCATTCCGGGAAAGGAGAAATTGAAATGGAATAGCCCGAGGAGATTCGCCCCCATGACCAGACAGACAACGGCCAGGGCGGGCTTCCAGAAGCGCCCGACGTCGCCGAACATCCGGCCCAGAAGGGCCGAAACGAGCCCCAGGGCGGTGAACGTCGCGGCCAGTCCGAGGACAAAGAACAACGAAAACAAAAACGTTCTTTTGAGGCCGCCTGATTCGCTCCGGCCCGCGACCAGGCCGATCATCAGGGGAATCATGGCCAGGACGCAGGGGTTGGAAGCGGTCATCACTCCGCCGAGGAACACCGCGGGGATCGCCAGCCAAGGATGATTCTGGAGGATCAGGCCGATATCGCCGAAAAGCGCGTTCATTTCGCGGGTCGGCTTTCAGCGGACTCCCTGTTTTTTTAGAAAAGCCACCAGCTCCTCCTTGGGGAACAGGCCGACATGGCGGAAGATCTCTTTTCCCGTTTTGTCGATAAAGACCTGGGTGGGGATGAGCTGGATGCCGTATCTACGGCCGGGTTCGGGATTTTTCCAGACGTCGTAAAAGATCACCTGGACCTGGTCCTTGTACTCGGCGGCGATCTCCCTCATGATCGGCTGCATCGCCTTGCAGGGGATGCATTT